>DATJAL010000032.1 GCA_035516255.1 Chitinivibrionales bacterium
ACGGAAAAAATAAAGTTCGAGACCCTGCATCAATTGCGCCAAAAAGTGGAAAATTTAAAACAGGAAGCGCTTGCGGCAGAACGCAACGGCAATCTGGAGCGCGTGGCGGAGATCACCTACGGCGAGCTGCCGCGGGCCGAGAAGGACTTTCAGATGTTTGAGAAGAAACATTTCGGCATGGGCGCCGTGAAGGGCAAGCGTGCCAAGCCAACGGCCGAAACACGGTTCCTGAAAGATGCTGTTGATAAAGAGGATGTCGCCGCGATTGTTTCGATGTGGACCGGTATCCCCTTGAAGCGGATGCTTGAATCCGACTCCGAGAAAATGATCAAGATAGAAGACGTGCTCCATTCGCGCGTCGTGGGACAGGATGAGGCGATCACAGCGGTCGCTTCGGCTTTGCGCCGCGCCCGTGCCGGGCTCTCCGATGTCGACCGGCCGATCGGATCCTTCATGTTCCTTGGTCCTACCGGCGTCGGCAAAACCGAGCTTGCGCGTGCCCTGGCAGAGTTCATGTTCAATGACGAAAAGGCATTGATCCGCATTGACATGTCCGAATACATGGAACGCCATGCCACGAGCCGCCTCGTGGGTTCTCCGCCGGGATACGTCGGTTACGACGAAGGTGGTCAGCTCACCGAACTGGTCCGCCACCGGCCGTACAGTTTGATCCTTTTTGACGAGATCGAAAAAGCGCACCCCGAAGTGTTCAATCTGCTCCTGCAGGTCTTGGACAACGGGCGTCTCACCGACAGCAAGGGGAAGACCGTGAATTTCAAGAACTCCATCATCATCATGACGTCGAACGTCGGGAGCGAATATTTGAAGGCGATGTCCCGCATCGGTTTCAGTGCCGGCGCGGATGCGGCCTTGGGAGAAGAGAACGATTTCAAGAAAAAAACGATGGATGCCCTGCGGCATACGTTCCGTCCGGAATTCCTGAACCGCGTTGACGATATCGTGATTTTCAATCCGCTGCGCAAACAGGACCTCCAAAAGATCGTGGACATCCAGCTCGCGGCGGTCGAGAAACAGTTGCGCGAGGTCCATCACATCGAGCTTGTGGTTGACCCCGCCGCGCGGGACTATCTTGCCCGCGAGGGGTTCAGCGCCGAATTCGGCGCGCGGCCGCTCAAACGTTTGATTCAGAAGGTCATTCTTGATAAGCTGGCAGATAAGATCATCCGCGGCGATATCAAAGATGGCAGCAAAGCTCACGTCAATTTCAAGGCAGATTCACTGGTCGTCGCTCATTAAGGCGGTTGTCTTCGCCGCGGCATGGTGGTACCTGCCGACATGGCTTTTCCTCGCTCTTGCGTGCATCATCTATTTCGTGCCGCCTTTTGAGGCGCGGAACAATCTCCCGGCGTTCCTGGTACTTTTGGGCATCTCGCTCGCGACCGCGCGAGCGGCCGTAATGGCCGCGGTCCTCGCGGTGCTGTGTTATTACCTCCTTCTCATCAAAGATTTTCTGGTCGTGGACCGCAAATTGGCGCGGACCGTGCTTGCCATGGCGCTTTCATTTTTCCTCTTCCGCGAATTCTTTTTGTCGTGGTATGCCGGCCTTTCGGCAGGTGCGCTCGCATGGGCATGGGTCATGGCGATCGCTTTTGGAATGCTTTTGAACGGCGTTATTGTCGCACGGCGGGGCAAGGAGGTAAGCGACGAGCACGACCGTGATCCGCGCCGTGTGGCTGTCCTCGCCTCAATGCTCGTCATGTTTGAGATTCTCGTGGCGTGCCTCTTCCTGCCGGTTGATTTTATCTATCAGTCCATCATCGCGTTTCTCGTTGCCGCGCTCATTTTGGACCTGGTGCCCGCATATTTTTTTCACGAACTTGAGCCGC
>DATJAL010000033.1 GCA_035516255.1 Chitinivibrionales bacterium
ATCCCCAGGGGCCGCTGCGCGAACAGAAGAGGCTCCTCGCCCGATGCCGGCGTTTTGGGCGATTCGGTTATGTCAGTTTTTTCCGCGCAGATGCCGGCGGCTATTCTTAGGTTGGAAAGCCACGGAACCGCCCTGATGCCGGCCGGCACATCGTATATCACCATCAGTTTTGGAACGCTTTTCTGATAGGTATAAACATAATCGTTTTCCTTTGCAGAACTGTAGCCCTGTTGGGCGTCGGAGTTGCCGAACCCGTAATAATTGTTGTATAAAATCCTGTCGTACGAAACGTGTATCCTGAACCGGCCCGGGCCGATTTTGTCAAGCAAACACTCGATGTACGGCTGGTACACTTCCTTGGTGGTGGCATAAAACTCGGCCTCGACGCGCCAGAGTTCGAACATCGTGTCTTGTGCCGGCATAGAGAGCGAGACATGGCAGCCGTAGCCGAGCCCCACGTCAGAATCGTAATCGACAATGGGAAACAGCTCCCAGTGGAGCCGGGCAAAGGCAGGAAGGGAAAATAGGAGCAGAAATATTAAATGTTGGGATTTGAATTTCATGGGACGGTAAATAAATATAAGTAATCACGTCTCCAAATTTAGATATTGAAAAAGTTGGACGTCACCCTGCCTTTCATATTGTCCATGCATGCTGGCGGGGACACCACTTCGTGGTTTCCCCTGGCCCCCGGATCACCGCCGCCAAGAAGGCGGCAGTGATCCGGGGGCACGCCTTTTCCCGCGAAGGAGCGCGAGTCCGCTCGCATTAAAGCTTGCGAGGCGTACACGACAATTCGCGCTCCCTTCCTGTTGGGCGGGTCGTGCCTTCGCAACGCAACCACTGTGGTTAACCCCCCTCCGCCTTCGGCACTTCCCCTTGATAAAGGGGAGATAAAATACGGAAGGACCGCTTCTGCCGCGCGCCAGGCAGGACTGGAGGCCGCGCCCGGAGTGCGGTGCTGCCGGACCCCGCCGCGTTTCGCGGCATCGGGCCGTGGCGGCCCGATGCCAAGGCCGAGACCGAAAGGACGGCCGCCGCTATTTAAGGAACGCGCATCTGCGCGTTCCTTAAATAGCGGGGCGCCACGATCTATTTGATGCCCAAAATATTAGGCGTGTACTTCACCGACTCCACGTGCAATTCACGGAATCCCCGTTGCAAAGACAAAAATCCGGTGGTAAATTTCATCACGAAGTCAAAAACCAGTTTGGAAAAATAAAAACTTAAAACCATTTCCAAAAATGAGGCGCATTATGAGACCATCCGCATTCCTGTTCAGGGCGCTGCCGGTGTTGCTTGCCGCCCTGATCGTACCGCTTCAGGCGGGCCAGGATTCGACGAAAATATCGCAGAAGTCCGCCGCAGTTCAGGCCAAACCGCCGGCTGCCGCACCGGGCGACTCAACCGCGATAGCGGAAAAGCCCGCGAGCGCCGCGCCCGCTTTCAGGGCGGAAAACGGCAACGGCGTTGAAAAAATGCGCCAGGAGGCCGCCCGCCTCAAGGCCGAGGCGAAACTCCTGCGCGACATGGCCGACACGCTCAACCGTTCTTCCGACGAGGCCGAGAAAAAGGCGGGCGAGGCAAAGGACAAGGCGGAAAAAATGCAGGACGAGCTCCGCGAGACCGACGCGCAGCATACGGCGGCCCATGTCAGAATGGAAATAGAGAAAATCAAACGCATCATCCAGGCGGACGTTGAACGGCTCAAGCGGCTGCACGGCATAAAAACTTCCAACGATTCCCTCTACACGCAGCAGGCCGACAGCCTCGATTCGGTGCTGACGCACCTGCCGGCCGACACGAACCAGAGCGTCGAAAAGCAGCGGAGGCTGGTGCAGGAGATCAGCGAAAACTCGGAACAGCTCCTGGAGAAATCGCGCGAAATGTCGTCCAAGGCGCGCGAGCTCGAGGAAGCGGCTGACAAACGCGAAGACCTGGCCGAGGACCTCATGGGGAGGGCGGACAAGCTCGCCGAGGAGCAGAACCCGCTCCCGCTTTCCAAACGGTTCCCCTTTCATTTCGGGTTCGAACTGCGGCTCACCGACATCAACTCGCCCTCCGACAAGCAGCCCGACCTTTTGTTTCTGCATGGGCTGTTCGTCACCTATTCGGTGGCGCCCCTCTGCGACATCGGCCTGCGCGACATCATGCTGTATTCGCAGGAGACCGTGGTGGGCACCCGCTACGCGATCACGGGGTCTCCCGCGGCAAAGGTCGCATTCTTCCCTGTAAAGCGGCTGCAGCTCGGCGCGATCGCCGGTGTGTCGCTTCAGGGCCGCGTGGGGTGCCTGCGCCCGGCCGAAGTGAGCGCCGCGCCCTTTATCACCGCGATCAACGAGATATGGGTGCGCAACCATTTTTCAATAAGCCCCACGCTGCGGCTTAATTACGCTGCGTACGGCCCGTATTACACGGTTGCGCTGAGCCAGCATTCCGGCGTTTTGCCCCAGGGCGCGCTGTGGCTTGATCTTGGCATAGGATATAATTTCAACTTTTAACCCTGATGCGCGGAACTGACTTTAATCATTGAAAAAGACAATAGCGTTTGTAAATTGAATAAAAAAGCATCTGTCTGAAGGGAGAGACAATACAATGCAAAAATATTTTTTATCAACCATTCTCCGGATCGGGACAGCCGCTGCAATTGCCGCCGTGGCCGGCTGCGTCTTCAATGTCGAGCGCATTACCACGGAAAAAAGCGGGCAGATCCCCAGCGCCGGCTGCACCAGTGCTTCGGTCGACATGAGCGGCAATTCCGGCAACATAACGGTAAGCGGCGTGCAGGATTCGATCATCAAGGCGACGGTGACCGTAAGCGAGCTTTCCACGACCGGCTCCGCGTCCGCGCCGGCGGCGGACAAGCTCGAAGTTTCAATTGACACCGTTTCGGGCACCGGCACCGTTGCGTTTGCCTTCACGGACAACCAGAGCCTGTGGGAGCTGCTCAGGCTCGAAAGCATCGCCCTTTCCTGCAACGATATGCTTGGCGTTTCGGCAAAAACCACTTCCGGCAACATTACCCTGACCGGCATCAACGGGTTTGCCACGCTCAAAACGACCAGCGGCAACATCACGGCGGACGTGGTGAGCGGCTGCGACATCAACGTGGAGAGCGGCAACATCGACGTCACGCTCAAGCCGGAAACGGGTTTTGCCGGCGCATCGCTCAAAACGACCAGCGGCAATGTCAGGGTGAAGGTGCCCGGCACCTTCAAGGCCGACTTGGAACTTTCCACGACAAGCGGGAGCATCAGCGCGCCGGGCGGCGACAAGACCAAGCTGAACGGCGGCGACTCCACGGCCGTGATCACCTGCAAGACGACAAGCGGAAATATCAGGATTGAGACGTATTGAGATTTGCAGATAGGAAATAAGGAATCTGGGCGTTCCCCCCATTTGCAGGTGTAAACCCGCAAATGGGGGTCGGTTCTCCTTCCGGACTCGGCCTTCGGCCTCGTTACCGGACCGCCCGAGGCGCCTTCGGCGCCGGGCCGGCCGGTAATGCGCTCTAGCGCACCCTGCAGCCGCCCCTAACGCGCGGAAGAGATTTATCTTCCGCATTATCAATATTTACAAATGATCATAACCGCGGCCGGGAATTTAGCTTTCTCATTTTCTCTGTAGTAACTTTATAAATTTCCTGCTCCAACCGTCTCATTGTATTTTTAAAATTCATCTCCGGATTTTTTTCAACCATCAAACGGGCATATCCATCGTGAAACCATCATCCTTTCCGATCAAATTCAGCACTTCCATCCTCGCGGTGTGCTTTCTCCTTCTTTTCAGCAATTGCTACCTCTGGAAACAGGGCACCCGCCTCCTCTCCTACACCGCCTCCTCCGTACCGATAAAAAAAATGGAAAAAGACCCGAAAACCCCCGACTCGCTGCGGCACTTCTTCTCTCTTGTCAATGAGATCACGGCCTATGCGGCGGATTCGATCGGCCTTGCGAAGAACAGCAACTTCACAAAATTCGTCTCCATCCGCAAGCCGTATCTCATCGACCTTGTTGCCGCCGCGGGAAAAACGGATTTTGTCCCGTACCAGTGGTGCTATCCGCTGTTCGGGTGCTGGCCGCTCCGCGGTTATTTCGACAGCACCGACGCGATCAGGGAGGCGCAGCGGCTTAAAAAGCTCGGCTTGGACGTCTGCCTGGGCCGGGCCGAGGCGTTCAGCACGCTCGGTTTTCTCTCTGATCCAATTTATTCGTTCATGAAACGCTATTCGGTGTACCGGATCGCCAACCTCATCATCCACGAGCAGACGCACGCGACCGTCTATGTCAAAGACCATGTCGATTTCAACGAGGAGCTCGCCACCTTCACGGGAAACGAAGGAGCGCTTGCGTTCATACGGTCGAAATTCGGGGATTCCTCCACGCAGTTTCAAAATGCCGTGAAAGAATCAAAGGACGTTTCAACCTATTACCGGAGTGTCCAATCACTGTATCGCGCGCTTTCGGCGGTCTATTCCAGCACCGTTTCTCTGCAGGAAAAGCTTCAAAAAAAAGCAGGCGTCATCGCCGCGTTCAAAGACTCTATCGGCCGCAACTACGACGCCATGTTCCTGACGCAGGATTACCGCGGAATTGATAAACTGGACATCAACAACGCGTTCATCAGTCTCGACATGACCTATGCACTCGACCTAGACCTATTTTACAAGCTTTACGAGGAGGAAGACAAGGACCTGAGAAAAACCGTTGCGGCCGTGAAGTTGCTTTCAAAGAAAAAAGGCGATTGCAAGAAGAACCTGGAAGGGTTTCTTTCCCATAAATAAAGATTTCTCGCAAAGCTGCTATTGAAAAGTCATCAGGGGTACTGTGCTTGAAAACAAACCGCGGTTGACGGCGCGCCAGCGGCAAGGTTCATGAGCGATCGGGCGGAGGAAATAAAAGACGGTTGCTCGATCTCCGAATTGCTGAGATGGAAAAATTCCCCGCTTTTCGGATAAAAGGAGTCCGTCAATTCGGTAGAGGCAATGAGTATGGGATACGTCCATTGACGTGTGGGAAAGAGAAGAAGGTTACCGATGAAAAGCAAGCGTCCGACCAAAGGAAACCGGCGCCCGTCGGCAAAACGCAGGGATAAGCGGGCCGCGGATGCGCTGCGTGAGAGCGTGGAGCGGTTCGCGCAGTCGGCGCAGCAGAGCCGCACCATCACTTGGGAAGTGGACGCTTGCGGGCTTTACACATTTGTAAGCCCGGTAAGCGAGCGGGTCATCGGCTTCCGTCCCGACGAAATTGTGGGCAAACTCCACTTCTACGACCTGCATCCCGAGACCGGGAGAGAAGCTTTCAAAGCGGCGGCTTTCGACACGTTCCGCCGGAAAGATACGTTCAAGGCCCTCGAGAACCCGATTCTCACCAAGGACGGCAAGATGATCTGGGTCGTCACCAGCGGCATCCCCTTGCTGAATACTGACGGGACGCTGGCCGGCTACCGCGGTAACGACACGGACATCACCGAGCGTAAAAGGGCCGAGGAAGCGCTGCATATTTCGCAGCGGATGCTGCAGACGGTGCTGGACACCATCCCGGTGGCGGTCTTCTGGAAGGACCGAAACCTCCGCTATCTCGGCGGCAACCGAACGTGGCTAAATGCCGTCGGATTGAATTCTCCGGAACAAGTTGTCGGCAAGACCGACTTTGATCTCCCATGGGAAAAAGAGCAAGCGTCATCGTTCCGAGAGGATGACAAAAGGGTCATGGAAACCGACGCCGCAAAATACAATATCATTGAGCCGTTTCTCAGGGCGGATGGAACCCGGGCATGGGCCAAAACAAACAAAGTGCCCCTGCACGATGCTAGCGGCAACGTGATGGGGGTCCTCGGCACCTATGAGGACATCACCGAGAGCAGGCGGATGGAGGATGAACTCCACAAGGCGCAGAAGCTCGAGTCGCTCGGCCTGCTTGCCGGGGGCATCGCCCATGATTTCAACAACCTCATGGGCGGCATTTTCGGATACATCGACCTCGCGCTCGCCACCTCACAGGACGGCAGGGTCTCCGGCTACCTTTCGTCCGCGATCGGCGGCATCGACCGCGCGCGCAGCCTCACCGGCCAACTGCTCACGTTTTCAAAGGGCGGCGCCCCGGTCCTCGAAACCGGCGATCTGGCGTCCGCGATCCGAAACTCGTGCAAGTTCGCCCTGAGCGGGTCGAACGTATCATGTGTTATTGACATAGGGGAAAACTTGTGGCCGTGCGATTTCGACGGCAACCAGATCGGCCAGGTCATCGACAACATCATCATCAACGCCCAGCAGGCCATGCCCATGGGCGGCTCCGTCGTTGTTTCGGCGAAGAACGTTCAGGCGAAGGCCGGCGAGATCGGGACCCTTCCCGCCGGCAGTTACGTAAAGGTTTCCATCCTCGACAGCGGGATCGGCATACCCCAGGAAATCCTGCCCCGTATCTTCGACCCGTTCTTCACCACCAAGCAAAAAGGCAGCGGGCTCGGGCTTTCCATATGCCACTCGATCATCATGCGCCACAACGGCTGGATCGACGTGGAATCGGCGCAAGGCAAGGGCGCCACGTTTCATATCTATCTCCCCGCCTCCGCCGTCACGCCGGCGGCGCCGCCCGTCCCCAAGCATGCCCCGATGCACCGGGGCGACGGCAGGATTCTCATCATGGACGACGAGGAGCTCATCCGGCTGTCGGCGAGCAAACTGGCTGAGGTGCTGGGCTATTCCGCCGTGTCAACGCGCAACGGGAAGGAGACAGTGGCGCTCCTGCAAGAAGAATTAAAGGCGGGGCGTTCGTTCGCCGCGGTCCTGCTCGATCTCACCATTCCGGGCGGCATGGGCGGGAAAGAGGTCGTGGCCGAGATCCGGAAGATAAACGCCGAGATTCCGCTGTTTGTCCTGAGCGGGTATTCCACCGATCCGGTGATGACGGATCCCGACAAGTACGGTTTCACCGGAAGCCTGTGTAAGCCGTTCACCATCGGGGAGATGTCGGAACTGTTCAACAGGCACCTGAAGGCGAAATCTTGATGGACCAGATTGGATTACGTGCGGCGGCACGTGCGCAGGTGGCATAGGCAAGGTCGCCGCCGCTCTTCAGGATTTTCCTTTTATTATTTTAAGGAAAGAATATGGAAAATAATTAGGTGATTATAAAGGATCTTGCACCAAATTAGTGATCATTTTGACAAGTTTTTCAAAGATATTTTCATGACGATGATTGTACCGAAAAGCCATTTCGTTCAGATACCCTGGAAAGTATTCTTTGGAGACGCCGTGGAACTT
>DATJAL010000034.1 GCA_035516255.1 Chitinivibrionales bacterium
TATACGGGAAACGGAAAAGGCAAGACGACTGCAGCCATTGGATTAGCCATAAGGGCGGCCGGCGCGGGGCTGAAAGTATTGTTTGTCCAGTTTTTAAAAGGCAGGATCGCTTCCGAACATAAAGCATTAAAGAAGTTTAAAAATAAAATCGTTGTACGACAATACGGAAAAAAGTCTTTTATTGAAGGGAAGCCTTCCATCCGGGACATCCAAATTGCCAATAAAGGATTGCTGGAAGCCCAAAGGGCCATATCTGGCCATAAATACGACCTTATCATATTGGATGAGGTTTTACTTGCAATTGACTTAAAATTAATTAAGTTACAAAGAATCATCAAACTGTTAAAAGCAAAACCTAATGATCTTGAATTATTACTGACGGGCAGAAATGCGCCAAGACAAATAATTGAGATTGCCGATCTGGTTACGGAAATGAAGGACATAAAACATTATTATGATTCCAAAGTCAAAGCCAGGATAGGAATTGAGTTTTAAAACATATTGATGAGGATGAATGGAACGGCATTGGTCATTTGAAGGTAGTAATTTGTCTATGAAAGAAAGATTGGCTGCGTCGCATAATATATATTATGTAAACATTTATTTTTGTTCAATTTTATTCTTTTTAAATCTAATAATCTCCCCCATCTTTTCAAATTTCAACTATCTATTTAAAAAATTATTCCTTGAACAAGTCCTTAATTTTCTCACCAAATGACAAAAGATTTTTTAATTCTACCACAGAAAATACCTTCCCATGCCGAAAAACAATAAAGGCATCTTTATTACCTTCAACTGACCAGCCTAAGTTTTGTTCAAAAAAAGATCGTGTTTCTTGGTTAAACCGGCTTGTTATGCGTTCTATATCGTCACCTTTAAGAAAATATTTTGACGAAAATATATGACTGTCAGGGAAGTTAATGTCTTTTTTACCAAAAAACTCACCAATTTTATATAGAATGTTTTCAGGTTCCAGGTAAAAGTAAGGTAAGTTTATTTTCTTCGAAGTCATCAAACAGATTGTTTGACTATGTGTTGTTCTGCTTTTTCCTGAGCCAGTAACATAGGTAAATTGAAAAATATAAGTATTGCTATCTTCCAATTGTTTTTGTAGAAAATCTATAAATCGCTGATCTGTTCCATTCCTAAAAAAATGAAAACGATGGATATATTGTTCTATCAATGATTTGTTCCTATCAGACCAAATGAAATCATTTCTGACTGCAAACTCTTTTAGGTCGGTGACTCTCTTGGCTCGTAAGGTGGCATTCCACCAAATTAATAAGCCTATGATGCCAATAAATACAGTAATAATTATAAATGAATTCATACTTTCCTCCTTTTAAATGAAAAATATTTGTTCCCAAATGTTTATCTGTTTTTAAAATAACCTTTTATTCTCTTCCCCGTTTTCCAACCATAAATATGATATCATAATTTGAATGTTTTATGAATGAATTTCCGTCTATTTGTTTTATTGACTCTTTGGACTCAATCAAGTATTTTTACTGATTCAAAATTTCATTTGGAGGCCTTTGTGAAAGAAAAAATTCATCCTAAATACGAGCTAGCCACGTTTACCTGCTCGTGCGGTAATGTCATTGAAACCAAATCCACCATTAAAAGCACCCATATAGACATCTGCAATAAATGCCATCCTTTTTACACCGGCAAGCAGAAGCTCATCGACAGCGCTGGCCGGGTGGAACGTTTCCAGAAGCGTTACGCTGGCACAAAAAAAGAATCGTAGCACATTTTAAGCTGTTTTGGCGGGCGGAAAGGATTTTTTCTTTCATGCCCGTTTTTATTTCATATAGATAATTTCCGTTTAAAATCAAATATTTTAACCAGGCAAACCCGTTTTTATGAATCTAAAATCGTTAAAAAACAATTCACTTCTTTTGCAGTGCATCCTTATGGGATTTTCGGAAAAAAAATCCAGAGTCGGCGGCCAGGCGATTATCGAGGGCGTTATGATGCGCAGCAAACAGAAAATATCTTGGGCGGTGCGCAGGCCGGATGGCGAAACCGTTGTAGAGCGCTTTCCCTTCGTTTCACTTGCCAACAGGTATAAAATATTATCACTGCCGGTAATTCGCGGGTGCATCAACCTTTACGAGTCGCTTAAAGTCGGATACAATGCTTTGACCCGTTCAGCGCAAATTGCGGCGGGCGAAGCGGTACCGGAACCTCCCAAGCGCCGGAAATCAAAGGATAAATACGCCTTTTTGGCGAGCTTTCTGGTTGCTCTTGCGGTTTCGCTGGGAATTTTTATGTATCTGCCCATGCTTATTTCTCAGGTTTTCCTTAAAAATTCGGCAATCGAGTTCAACATCCTGGCCGGCGCGATCAGGATAACTCTTTTCATCCTTTATCTTGTCCTTATCAGCCTGTGGAAGGACATACGACGGGTTTTTGAATACCATGGCGCCGAGCACAAGGCCATTTTCACTTTTGAAGACGGCAAGGAATTGACATTGGAAAACATGCGTCCCTATTCCACGCACCATCCGCGGTGCGGCACCAGTTTTCTGCTCCTTGTCGCGCTGATATGCATTTTTCTTTTTTCCGTCATAGATTCACTGGTGACTGTTTTAATTGCGCCGTATCCCAATGTAATGATGCGATTTTTTGTTCATATTGCACTTGTCCCGGTTGTGGCGGGGCTCTCGTATGAAGTGCTGCGACTTTCGGACAGGTTCCAGCAAATCCCGCTCGTCCGTTTTTTAATACTTCCGGGATTATGGCTCCAGAACATTACCACAAAAGAACCTGACGACAGCCAGCTGCAGGTAGCCGCGTCCGCGTTAAGGGCTTCCCTATGATTGACAAGATCCAGGAACTCATTGCCCGGCAGAAGGAGCTTGAGACTGAACTCTCCTCCCCTGCCATAATTTCCAATCCTTCGCTTTTGGAAAAACTCGGCCGCGAATACAACGGCTTGAAAAAAAACATGCCTGAATTTCAAAAATACCTTGCCATGATCAAAACCCTTTCCGACAACAAGGAATTACTCGCGACGGAAAGCGATCCCGGGATCAGGGAAATGGCCAAAGAGGAAAAAGAACATATTGAAAAGGAATTGCCGTCTCTCGAACAGACGATCAAGTATCTGCTCGTTCCCAAAGATCCTAACGACTATAAGAACGCGATCATGGAAATCCGCGCGGGCACCGGCGGCATAGAAGCCGGCATTTTCGCCGCCGATTTATACAGAATGTACTCGCATTTTATCGAAAATAAAGGATGGGGCCTCGAAGTGCTCAGCTCCAGCTATGGTGATATTGGCGCCGTAAAGGAAATCATATTCATGGTAAGCGGCGATGAGGCCTACGGCACGCTCAAATTCGAGTCGGGCGTGCACCGCGTGCAGCGGGTACCGCAGACCGAGGCGCAGGGCCGTATCCATACATCGGCCGCGTCGGTCGCGGTGTTTCCCGAAGCTGATGACATCGAGGTCAATATTGACCCTTCGGAAATCCGCATCGATGTGTTCCGCGCCGGGGGCAAGGGCGGCCAGCACGTAAACAAAACCGAGTCCGCGGTGCGCATCGTGCATCTGGAAACAGGGCTTACCGTTTCGTGTCAGGACGAAAAATCGCAACTGAAAAACAAAGCCAAGGCCATGAAAATCCTCTCGTCCCGTCTGTATGACCTGCGCCAGTCCGAAAAACAGGCAAAGGAATCTGCCAGCCGGAAGAGCATGGTCGGCTCAGGCGACAGGAGCGAAAAAATCCGCACCTATAATTTTCCCCAGAACCGGGTGTCGGACCACCGCATCAACCTGACGCTTTACAAACTGGACGCTGTGATGAACGGCGACCTGCGTGACCTCATAACCGCACTCGCCGCAGCCGACCTCAACGAACGCATCCGGCAGTCAGGGACATCGGGTAATGGCACGTAATGGAAACGAAAGCAAAAGTCCTCAGGACGCTTCGGAAATCATTGGCCCCGGTTGCGCAGGAATGCGCCATTTACGAATCAGAACAAATCCTTCAGTACTTACTAAACTGTTCCCGCAGTGACTTATATTTTAAAAATTTTCCGCTTATCGACGACACCGTCGAACGCAGGATACGAACGATCGTCACGCGCAGAATTTCCGGCGAACCGCTTGCCTACATTCTGGGGTCGGTGTTTTTTTATTCTATGGAAATTTCGGTAAATCGTCATGTCCTGATTCCCCGTCCCGAAACGGAAGTTCTCGTTGAAACGATTTTAAAAACAGAACCGCAATCCGCTGAATCGTTTGTTGATTTTGGCACCGGCTCCGGGGCTATTCTTGCCGTTTTATGCAAGGAACGCCCGCTGTGGCACGGATTGGGAATGGATAAATCTTTTGACGCCATAAAAACCGCGCGTCTTAATTGCAAGTCAAACAACGTGACGTTCCTTTGCTCTGATAATTTTTCATCAATCAATCAATCTGTTCAGCAGAAATATGGCTTTGATTTCATTGTAAGTAACCCACCGTATATATCCGGAGACGAAATGAAAAGCCTGGATGCCAGCGTCACGACATTCGAACCGCATTCGGCGCTTTACGGCGGCAACGATGGAATGGATTTTTACAGGCTCTTGGCTAAAGAGGGAAAGAACATTTTAAAGTCTGGAGGCAGATTATACTGTGAAATGGGATCTGATCAAGGTGAGACAATAAGGAATATTTTCCAAAATGCATGTTGGAATAATATCAACATTATTTTTGATTTAGCAGGACGGCAGCGCGTCATTTCTGCATGCCATAATGGCCTGCTATATAAATAATTACACGTTAAGCCTAATCAATTCCTATAAGGAAAGAATGTGATTTGAAATCTAAAAAGTTCCTGCTGGTGGCATTGCCCTATTTATATTACAAGATAGAAATTCCAATTTCATCAACTTCAATATCGATTATAATCAATGCAGCCTCTTGGCAATTCTCCCCTGCCCCGCATTCTTGCGTTTGCATTCGGCATTGTAGTAGCAGTAAGGAATTTTTTTTACGACCATGTGCCTTCGCTTTCCACTGAAGCCGGACGACCGGTGATAAGCGTCGGCGGCGTGCATGCTGGCGGCACGGGAAAAACCCCTATGGCGCTGCTCACGGCAAAATATTTTGTTGAAAAAGGTCGCGGTGCGGCTTTCTTGTGCAGGGGGTATCGGAGGATTAAGAAAAAATTGATAATAGGTAAACCTGGAGTCTCCGCTTCATGGGAAGAAGTCGGCGATGAACCATCCCTGCTTCATTCCGAGCTTCCTGTTTCATGGCTCGGTGTTTACGCGAACCGTGTGGCAGCGGCAAGGGTACTTTGCGGACTTGCCCCCGAAAATTCGGTGTTCATTCTTGACGACGGTTTTCAGCATAGAGGGATAAGGCGCACCCTTGATATTGTCTGCCTTCCGCCCGACGCATTTGGCTCGTGGCTGATGCCTGCCGGAACGCTCCGCGAGCCGTTGAAAAATTGCAGACGCGCTGATATTGTCTGTATCATCGGCAATAAAAAGCAGGTCCACGAACTTATCCAGACAAGGGAAAAGGTCATATCCAGATTAGGCTGCAAGGATGTTTTTATCCTGTACCAGTCTCCGATTGGTTGGAACAATTTGAGAACCGGGGAATCAGCCCCGGTACCGCCATGCAAAAAGGCTGCCCTCGTATGCGGCATTGCCCGGCCAGAGCGTTTTGCAGAGCTTGTGCAAGATATGGGCATCAGCGCCGGCAAAAAGTATTTTTTCAACGACCATCACGCATTTTCGGCGGATGAAGTTGAAGCAATCGGCAGCAGGCCATGCGACGGTATTATTACCACGGAAAAAGACGCAATAAGATTGAACACTTTAAAACTTGTTAATTGCCCGGAAATTTGGTATCTTAAAATAGAACTGGATTTTTTTGACTCCCAGTCCAAAGAAGAGTTTTTCAACCGTTTATACGGTTCAATTTCGAAATACATCCCAACGAGGAGGTGTCCTACATGAAGCGGTTCACCGTATCCATTCTCTGTTTTCTCTTTCTTCTGGTCTCTTCGTTTTCCACCTTTGCAGCGGCCGCAAAGTATGTGGAGATCAAGAACCCGTTTGTCAATGTCTATGAATTTCTTGACCCGAAATCAAACGTGATCACCCAGGCGAAGAAAGGCGATCATTTCGAGCTTGTGTACGAAGGCAAGGCCTGGTACCAGATCAAGATCAAGGACAAGGTCGGCTGGCTGGAAAAAAAGGCCGGCGTGGTGGTCAACAACCCGCAATACCTCCCCATCGGGACGTTTTTCGCGTTTGTGATTCTGTTGCTGGGGACGCTTGTCGCCGTTTCGATGTACATTTACAAACAAAAAGCAGTTGAAGTATAAGTTTGGCCTATGGCCTATGACATACTGTTCAGCCTTTCGCGCGGCCGCCGTTTTTTTGGTTTTGACCGTTTCCATCTCCGTCGCACAGAACGCCGTGGTGGTGACCAAGGACATTGCGCGTGTGCTCCTTCTTCCCTACGGCGACGCCAAGCTTGTCGGGATTGCCAAGAAGGGCGAGAAGTACAAGGTTCTTTCAAAAAAGAATGACTGGTATCAGCTAGAATTCAAGGGAAGCATCGGCTGGATTTTCCAGGCAAATGTAGAAGGAACCCAGCTTGGAGAAGCGGTCCAGTCACAGGCAGCACTTCCCCCTTCCGCGTCTCAGCCTCAACCGGCGCAAGCGCCTCCCGCGACTCCGTCAGCGCCTAAACAGCAAACACCGCCGCCCCAACCGCAGGCGCAATTGCCTTCTGTAAAACAACTGGCCGTGCCGCAAAAGCCGCCTCCCCAGGCTCCTGCCGTACAACAAGCCGCTGCAGATCAGAAAAAGGCGCAGCACAAACAGAAAAAACCGCAGAACATGGCGGTTGACTTGCCGCCGGCACCGGTCACCCCTCTTGCGGGAAGCAAGGAACTTCCAACCTATTCGCCAGAATCGGCAGAGGCTGGGGCGAATCCTCGGCAGCCCTCCGAAAAGTCCAGCGAAGCTTCAGCAAAGCTGCAACCGAAATCGGAAGCCACGCAAAATGCATCGGCTTCTAGCGAGACCGCCGCAGCTGTTCCGGAAATGAAATATTTTGAGGTCACCGAAAGCACTGCCAAGATATTGGCCCGCGTTAGCCCTGAATCACCAATCCTTGGCATGGCGCACCAAAACGACTGTTATCCCCTTATCTACGCCGGCGCATCATGGTGCAAGATACTTTTCGGTACCGACACCGGATGGGTCGAACTCAGGTGCGGAAAAATCGTCAACACCCCGTCGGTGGCCCCGAACATATCACGCATCGTGATTTTTACCACGGTGGGCGTGGCGGGCCTGCTGCTCATCGGCGTTCTCATTATTGTACTTGTCAATTCGTTCAGGGGCAGGGCCGCGCGCAAGGTAACGGTGAAAAAAGACCTGCTCATCATTGCGCAAACGGAAAAGGAGATCCAGCACTCACTCACCGATTCCATGATCACCTTGTCAAAATGCTTTTCCGAAATCGGATTCCACATTAATTACGCAACCGATTTCGAGCATGCAAAAGGCATGATCGCCCACTACCTCCCGGACGTGATCGTGGTTGACTGGCAGTTGAAAACCAACGCGCTGGCGGCAGTTGAGTCGTTCCTTTCGGACCGTACCTCGACCTCCAACATCCTTGTCATATTCTACAACGTGCCTGATTCTCATCAGGTGCCGGCGAACAAGGAACTGCCCAATGTCCATTACCTCGGCATTGTCTTTTCGGACCGGGAAATTTTCAAGCTGGTCACTCCGCTCATCATCACCGAATCCGAAACCAAGGCGATTCGGAAGAGCGTGGAGACATCGGCGCTCGGGGGTGAAATCGGGCATGGCAGCCTTATCGAGGTGATGCAATTCATTGAAATCGGCAGGAAAACGGGGTGCCTTTACATTGTGCTCGACAAACCGTTCGGGCTCTGTTACTTCGAGCAGGGGCGCCTCACCTACGCGGCAACGCAGACCAGGCAGGGCCGCGACGCGGTTTTTGAAGTGCTCAATCTTAAAAAGGGGCATTTTCATTTTGTGCTCGATAAAACCTCGCAGACGAAAAACGTGGATTTATCCACCCTCGAAATCCTCATGGAATGGACGAAAACGGTTGATGAAGCTCATCGGAGTTGACTACGGCCAAAGAAGGATCGGCCTTGCGGTAACCGATGAAACCGGCGAGTTCATTCGAAGCCTTCCCACCTTCGCGAGAAAAAAAAACGAACCTTTTCTCGCTGCGCTCGCCGAAATCATCAAACGTGAAAACCCTTCGCGGATCATCGTGGGCCTTCCCCTCGATGCCGATGACCGCGATACCGCCATGTCACGCGAAATCCGCTTGTTTGCGGAAAAGCTCGGCCGGGCGGCCTCCCTCCCGGTCCATTTTGTCGATGAGAGCATGACATCGAGAAAGGCCCATAAGATTATTCTCAATCGTAAAAAGAAAATCAGACGGGCCAAGGAGAATACCGACCGGATCGCGGCGTGCCTGATTCTTGAGGCATATCAAAAGGAAAACCAATAAGTCCCACGGTAAGTCTTGCCTGGAGCGGATCATGGTAAAAACCTATCACGGAAAAGAGCAACAATGGCCGTTTTATATGTTGTCTCCACCCCCATTGGGAATCTTGACGACATAAGCATTCGCGCGAAAAAAATATTGGGAACAGTGTCCATGGTACTCGCCGAGGACACACGCCAGTCGCGAATCTTGCTGAGCCATATCGGCGCATCCCCGAAGCTGGTCGCGTTCCACGATTTCAACAAAGAAAAAGCTGCGCCGGCAATCATCGCGGTGCTGAAGCAAGGCACCGACATGGCAATTATCTGCGACGCGGGAACGCCGGGCATTGCCGACGAGGCATTCTATCTCGTGCGCGAGGCGATCCGCAACGGCATAGCCGTTGTTCCGGTGCCGGGCGCAAGCGCTTTGCTCGCCGCGCTGGTCGGCAGCGGGCTCCCGACCGACAGGTTCGTGTTTGAAAATTTTCTTCCCGCAAAAAGCGGCCGAAGGCGTAAATTCCTCGAAGAACTTAAAAGCGAGCATCGTACTGTCGTATTTTATGAGTCGCCGTTCAGGATTGTCAAGATGCTCGGCGAGATGAATGAAGTTCTCGGCGACGTTTCGGTGGCAATCGGACGGGAACTCACGAAGATCCACGAGGAGTTCCTGCGCGGTACGCCGAAATCCCTGCTCGAGCATTTCTCCAAAAACAAGCCGCGCGGGGAAATGGTGGTGGTGGTGAATACAAGGGTGCCGGCAAATGAAACGAACAGGACGGCGCACGGCTCGACATCTTAGCCATGTGGCACATGTGAAACAATCCTATCCTTTATTACGCCTGGTATCTTTAAAATCATCATGGATATTTCCAGCGCTTCTCCCCTGCCTGGTTCTCTGCCACCGTAATAAAGCCATCTGTTGGTAATTCCTCTCAGTAAATTTAGAATGAAAGTTTCCGGTTCACGTGTCGTCGCTTTATTGCTATATTTTTTTTGCCAGGCCTCATCTATCATTTACCAGATAATCACGAATACGTCATATTTTTTTGCGCCATAGGGCCGTAATGATAAGCCAGAAGGCGACAATACCGGCTGCAATAAACCCGATAATGCCGAAAAGGGGGATTTCAAAAATCCTGGGGGGAATTCCGGAATGCACCACCAAGGCAGAGCCGACGATGAGCGCCGCAAGGACAATGGAAAAAACAAGACGGTTGACAAGGACGGCAGCGGTACTCAACACCGGTTCAAGCCCGCGATGCTCAAATTCAACATGCATTTTTCCTGCCTTTATGAGACTGATGATTTCCTTGACATCATAAGGCATGCCGCCAAGAATACGGCTTAACTCAGAGCTGGAAGAAAACATTTTATAAAGCCCGGAAAAGAAATTGACGCGTTGCGCCAGCATTTTTTTTGCAAACAGCTCAATGTGACTAATCAGCGTGAACTCAGGATCAAGGCTGTATCCCACCCCTTCGATTATGACAATGGCCTTTATCAACAGAAAAAAACCCGGAAGTACTTTTATGTGGTGGTTTACAATGAGCCTCATAAGCCGGGACAGCAACTCGCCCAAGTTTATATTGCGGAGTGACACAAGTCCGTAGTCCTCAAGTAACTCGGTGACCTCGTATTCCAGCCCCTGAGGATCAATAATGGAATGATGACTCTCCTCCGCGATGATGCGAACGATCCTGCGGGGGTCGTTATTCACCACGCCAAGAAGTATTGATACAATATATTCCTTAAGCGTCGGGGACAACAGTCCCATGATGCCGAAATCGAGAAAACATACCACATTGCCGGGCAGAATCAGCAGATTTCCCGGATGAGGGTCGGCATGAAAGAAACCGTGCTCGAAAATTTGCCTAAGGACAAGGTTAGTTCCCCGTTCCGCTATCAGGTGCGGATCGAGGCCAGCCTCGCGAATCTTGCTTACGTCTGTCGCCTTGATGCCGTCAATGAACTCAGTGGTAATTACCCGCCGGGTTGTCATGGGGCGGAAGACTCTTGGAACGCGAATCGTACTGTCACTTTTGAAATTTTCGGCGAACCTTTCCATGTGCAAGGCCTCGTTTCTGAAATCCAACTCTTTGCGGATGCTGTGGGCGAATTCGCCACAAATGCTCACAGGATCGAAATATCGCGCCTCCCCAACATGCCTTTCGATCGTCGAGGCCATAGCACATAAGATATCGATGTCGGTCTCTATCATCTGTTCCAACATTGGCCGCTGAATCTTGACGGCGACCGGGGTTCCGTCACCGAGTTTAGCACGATGCACCTGTGCCATCGAGGCTGCGGCGACAGGAACCTCCGAAAATTCCGCAAAAAGTTCAACGACCGGTTTTTGCAGCTCTCGCTCGAGGACATGCACCGCTTCTTGCGGGTCAAACGGCGTGACTGAGTCTTGCAGATCGCGGAGCGCAACAATGATCTCCGGTGGCAGTACGTCGGGACGGCTGCTCATGAACTGACCAAGCTTGATGAACGTAGGGCCCAACTCTGAAAATGCCATGCGGAGACGGTTACCGCGTGACAACTGCCTCACGCCAGGATCGGTTCCTTTTTGTCCCCGTAAATTCAATCGCCGGTCGAGCTGGAATGTTGCAAGCAGATCGTCGAATCCGTATTTCACCAATATCCCTATAATTTCGCCATACCTTGCGATATGCCGATAGGTGCGTCCAATGGTGGGAATTCTGCGGACCATGAAAATCTATTTATGATTTACTTCTTCCCCTCAAGCTCCCTGATCCTGTCCTCAAGCTTCTTCATCTCCGCACGAGTAGGAATGTCGAGTTTTGTCACCGCCGTATGCACGGCGTTGTCAACCAGCTTCTCGACGCTTTTTCTGGCCTCTTCCGACTTCTTGAGAAGCTCCTCGACGAATTTCTTTCCTTCGCCCTCCTTGATCTTGGCCTCCTCAACGATTTTCTTCGCCGCCTCCTCGGCCTTCTCCTTTGTCATGAACGCGAGCCCGACGCCTGCAAGAACCGTCTTTTTGATGAGTTCAACCATACAAGTCCTCCTGTTAAGGTGTGTTTCCTATTTTTATTTCGTTCGTTGCGCTGAAAAATTACGCGTTATACCTTCCCGCGGTTGTTTCTCCCCCATTGCCGGTCCAATCGAAATGGAAAAACACGCCACGGGGCCGGTCGTTCCGTTCATAAGCATGTGCTCCAAAATAATCACGCTGAGCCTGGATCAAATTCGCCGGCAGGTTATTGCATCGGTATCCGTCATAAAACGACAAGGCGCTGGACATTGCCGGCACCGGGATGCCTGCTTCGACGGCGGCGGCAACGGTTTCTCTCCAGCCACCCTGACATTTTTCCAGCGATGTATTGAAATAATCATCGAGAAAAAGTGATGGCAGGCTTGGGTTCTTCTCAAAGGCCGCTTTGATCCTGTCCAGAAATACGCTTCTGATGATGCACCCCCCGCGCCATACC
The DNA here is from genome assembly GCA_035516255.1 of Chitinivibrionales bacterium. Lineage (NCBI taxonomy): Bacteria > Pseudomonadati > Fibrobacterota > Chitinivibrionia > Chitinivibrionales > Chitinivibrionales bacterium. The sequence continues at coordinate 11,961 of DATJAL010000034.1, forward strand.
GAGGCTATTGTTCCCGGATCAAGGTTCCACCGGTATTCTTTTGAAGCTTTGTCAAGAAGCATGAATCCTTGGCAATAAGACACCATTTTGGATGCGAAAAGGGCCTGTTGAAGATTGTTAAGCCAATTTTTTGTATCGGATAAATTTTTCAGTTTTGGTCCCTTCAGCAATTTGGATCCTACCGAGCGATCATCCTTAAGGGCAGAAAGATCCCTGCTTAAAACCGCCTCGGTGATAAGGGCGAGCGGAACGCCAAGGTCAAGTGCGCTTGCCGATACCCATTTTCCTGTCCCCTTCTGGCCGGTTACATCAAGGATTTTGTCGATGAGAAATTTACCGTCCGCATCTTTGATAGTGAGTAATTTCCCCGTAATTTGGATAAGATAACTGTTCAGTTCGCCGTTGTTCCATTCCGTAAATGCAGATGCTATTTCTGGCACTTTCATGCCGAGGCCATCCCGCATGATTTGATACGCTTCCGCGATGCACTGTAGATCGCCGTATTCAATACCATTGTGCGCCATTTTTACAAAATGACCTGCGCCGTTTTCCCCCATCCATTCGCAACACGGCATGCCATCGGCTGCTTTTGCGCAAATGGCGGTAAATATACCTTTGACAAGCGGCCACGCGGCTTTGCTTCCGCCGGGCATTAAAGAAGGCCCATTTCGCGCACCTTGTTCGCCTCCTGAAACACCGCACCCGATGTATAAAAGGCCTTTGCTTTCAAGGTACTTGGCGCGACGCATGGAATCGCTGAAATGCGAGTTGCCTCCGTCAACGATACAGTCGCCGGTATCAAGGCATGGAAGCAAAAGCTCAATGAATTCATCTACTGCCCTGCCTGCTTTGATCATAAGCATTACTTTTCGCGGCTTTGCGAGAAGTTCGGCCATTTCCCGGAGGTCATGCGCGGCAACGATGTTTCTTCCTCTTGCCGGTCCATCAAAGAATTTGTTCAGCTTTGAGGCGGTCCTGTTGAATGCGACAACGGTAAAACCCCGCTCCGCCAAATTAAGAATCAAATTCTGACCCATCACCGCCAACCCGACAACTGCAATGTCACCTTTAGCATTTGTCACAAAAGCCTCATTGATGAGATTATTTAATTTCCATTTTGAATCCAAGCTTTTTCAACACCGACGCATCGTTTTCAGCATTGTCATCACGTACCACAAAAGTATGGTTGCAAAATTCAAGCCGTTTGTAATAATTATTCCTCAGCCCGCTGAAAAAATCCGCTCGTTTGGGGATATCCAACCGAATGATTTTTCTGAAATTACGGTCATCTTCCATAATCGGATATGCGCGGTTGATAACTTCGCGAATCACATTGTCGCTTTTTGAAACAAGTATGGGAACTGGTTTTTCGTTGTCACGCATGTCATGGCCGTGCCATTTTACTTCCTGTTTAAAATAATCGCACGCGGCTTCATAGATCATTTTTGTTCCCAGCAATTTTCCGTCGAAGGAATGGCCTGCGATATGCGGCGTTGCGATGTCGCATATGGCAATGGTGGCGGCGCTGGGCTCCGGCTCATTGCTCCAGACGTCGAGGACAACGCAACCGAGTCTTTCCCTCCTTTTTTTTAGCGCTGACTCATCAACCACGTCCCCCCGGCTCGTGTTTATAAACAGGGCACCTTTTTTCATTGATGAAATAAATTCCTCGTTCACCATGCGAAATGTGGCATCGCGGCCTTCAAACGACAAGGGGACATGAAGGGAGATTATATCGGATTCATCGAGTAGTTTTGACAGGGGCAGATAATCTTTACCGCCGGTACGCCTTTGTATCGGCGGATCGTTGAGGAGACAGCGAATTCCAAGTGCCTGGCAAAGGTGAATTACGCGTCGTCCCACTTTCCCCACGCCAATGACGCCGAGCGTCATCCCGTTCAGCTTTATGTTCATTTCATGCGCGCAATGCACAAGGGCGGACACGACGTATTCCGCAACTGATTCGGCGTTTGAACCGGGCGCGTGCGAAAAGCCTATGTTTCGGCCGCGCAAATACGAAACATCAATATGATCGATACCGGAGGTTGCGGTTGCCACGTATTTCACCGCAGTATCCTCAAGAAGCTCCCGGTTTATGAGAATGACCGAACGCGCGAGCAGAACGTCGATATTGCGGAGTTTCTCCCTGGTTATGCTGCGTCCCTCAATGGTCACCACATCGCCAAACTGCGCAAATGCCTCTGCGGCAAAGGGAATATTTGAATCAGCCAGAATTTTCATGGTTGTGATAGGAAAAATAACATTCCGACTTCAACAGCCCAAAATAAAATCCATGCCCCTCAGATTGCGCAAATTAATTTTGAAACGAACCAGAATCACTATCGCCAGGTCACTCTCTTCAGAACGACCGTCTTCCAATGTATAATCAAAACGACCCCGCTTCCCTTGAAAAATATTCATCGGCAATAACGCTGTCCGACATGGAAGTGTTTATCTTCCCCGAGCTGCTTTTTTCGCTTGTTCTTGCGAATGCCATGTCGCCTGCGTTGTGGAAATGGCGCAATGCCCCTTGGTTTTCAGGCATGGATACGCTGACCCCTTACCGCAGGCTTCTACGCACAAAACAGTACATCATTGACAATTTCATCTTCAACCTCGACCTCGACACCTGGGGATTGACCACCAAGGAAAAAGAGCTCGCGCGGTTTTCCTCGTTCATCAGCAAGGAGGCGCTCGCACAAAGCAATGCGCTGTTCGGCTACGAAGGCGACAAATATTATTTCGACATCGACATTCGGCGGCATTTCGGGCTCGACAAATATTCCACCAACGTGATCCCGTATTGGAAAACCGAAACCCTTGAGGCCATGGAGGCATTCCGCCATAAACCCGGATACAATACCGGCGCAGGCGAGTGCGTGTCGCTTTCGACCCTCTATGCGGCTGCGATGTTCGTGGTGGCCCGCCTTCCGCTCGAAAACATTTTTCTCATGGCAACGCCGCTTCATTCGCAGAATTTCGTGGACATCAACGGCGGCGTCATCACCAACAACAGGCGCATCGTGACCAAAAACATGTGGTTCAACGGCTCTGAACTGAGCGAAAAGGCGCGGCGTGCGCTTACGCACGAGCGTATCACGGTTGTGGCGCACCATACGGGATACATTCATACGTTCTATGATGCCGCGACGATCTCAAGGACGGATTACGAACGGTTCTCCCGGCATCTTTCCGAGTACCTCTCCACGGACATCAGCTTCGAAATCCTGGCCAATTTTCTCAGGCAAAACAGCAAATTGCAGAAATGCTTCCAGATCATGCATGACTGCGGCGGCAAACCCCGGTACATCGAGGCGGAAAAGGTCTATTCATACGAGCACAACAGCAAATTCAAGGTGAGCGACGACACGCGCGACCACCTCCTTCACGAAATTGACGAAGACGAATTCTATCCCGAGCCGCTCCCCAACCGTCTCATGCTGCGCGAGGTGGAGGAATTTTTTAAATCGAACCGGATTTCGCTCGACCATGTCGCATCGATCGATGATTTGAAAAAACAACTACGCCATTCCTGCTTCAATTCCGAAGAAGTCATGAAGGACCTTGTCAAGTTCTGCCGCATCACGCCGCTGCTGCCTTCAACCGAGAAAAAATGGATGCCGCCGCAGCCTATTGCCATCAGCAATTCAATGCCGCGCGAGCAGATCGTGGACTATCTCGAATCCATTCGCGGAGAAAACCCTGTGGCCGACCTTGCCTTTACCGCGTTCCGGGATCTGAGGCGCAGCCCCTGGAAGCCGTTCCTGAAGGCCGCGCTTGAAAGAAACCCCGTTTCCATTGCAGGCTGCGCGAAGCTTGACATACCGGATGCGGCCCGCAAACTCTCGGAACTCCCGAACGAATCCATTTACGACGCCTCACGATTGGCCCAGCCCGACGAAGTGTGGAATTACGGACAAGGAGACGGGCTTGAGAAGGCACTATGCCTGTTCAACGTTCTCCGCGACAGGCTTCCGGAAGAAAAGGCGGGATTAAAAGGGGACGGAAAAAAAGTCATCGTGTTCGGCGGAAACCGCGAATATGAATTTGAAAGTAAGAAAGACCTGTCCCTGCCACGCGAAAGTGATTTCGTATTTTAGGGAAGAATCACCTCGCCACTTTATTAATAATATCCGCCAGTTCCTTTTGGTTCTTTACCGCTACCACTTCCCTGTTGTTAACAAGGGCTTCGACCGCTTCCCTCATGCCGAATCCTTCGATTTCCTTTTGATCAACTGACAATCTAGAAGTGTTTGCCTCAACCTGCTTAACCAGTTCATCCACGGAGATTTTAAGTTTGCCGCAATCGGTGAACCAGTACGAGAGGCTTTTTCGGTCAGCAAAAAAATCTAAATACCCATTATATTTATCCGGGTATTTTTCCATAATGACAAGCCACCGGAGCGCCTCTTCCTGCCGCAGCGCCTGTTCGGCAGGCGATCCGACGGTATCGGACGCTGGATAGACAAGAGGCATAATTCGCATGTTTTGACCGGCCCGCGATTCGTGCAGCAGCGCCTTTATCGCATCTTTTGCGCCTGGGAAAACAGGATCAACATAAAGCACGAAGGATTTCGGCATTAATTTTCTTTTGTAAAAATATGACGGTTTTACCATTCCTGGCTTAAATAAAAGCTTGTCTTTCACAATAGTCAGCCCTGATTCAATAGAAGGATAATTCGGCGCATTCGTTATATCCTTGTCAAAGATAAAAAGAGGCAAAAATGCCGGTGAATATTCAGAAAGAATCTTTTTTCCCTTTTCGGATGAAGCCCGGACAGTGTCAATAATGACGCCGGGAAAATCATTCATAATTCCGGCCATCACGCCGTTTTCTGGATGAAACAACGAAGAATCCGACACGACGACGGTTAGTGTGAAACGAAGGGCATCATGGAATTCGCAAACGGCCTTGTTTCCTTTTTTCTCAACGCATTTCCCCACCTTGCCGATTTTCCGGCAGTCCGCATCGCTGAAACATTCGGGAAGCGAATCGCAATACGCGGTTTTCGTCCCGGCTGTTCCGCATACAAGTTTTGCAATCCGGTTTTTGGTTATTTCCTGTGAAAATGGCATGTTGTTGACAAGCAGGGTCGGCGAGGCGTTGATGCCCATGCGCATCGAACGGGTATAATGCATGGCGAGTTCAGCATGGCCCTTTTTGGCTATCCAACCTTTCAGCTTGGAAAGGTTAAGTCCCATGCCGCGGATCACCGACTCGGTCTGATCCTGCGGTATTGATGCACGTCGTTTGAGAAATTCCTGCCATTTTTCAGGGTACAAAGCCTGTACCGACAGCCAAAGCAGTTCATCATCGATTTCCGCTTGTCCATGCAAAGAGGTCAGGGTGCTGTCCATGTGCGCAGTCCCAATGAACCACAAATGCCATTCTACCGCAGGGAACAGAGGAAGGAAGTCGGAAAATTCTTTGAGCGCCGCGCACCCGAATTGACATTGTGACATGATATACAAATCCAAAACGGTCTTTGTCTGCAAAGATTTATTTTCCCCGGGAAGCGCGACAAGCTTTGAAACAACCGGATCATCAGGAATATTGGGGCCGACATCGAACCAGCCGGTCCTGCCGACCCCCGCCCCTTTATTGTCCTCCACGATTTCCGCATACGAAAGCGCCTTGCCCTGAAACCCGAACTGCAGCATCACCTGACCCTGCGCCGTGATGAATTCCTCCGTTGAGCTTTTCCGGTGACCGTTTACGACAAGGTCGCAGTCAGGAAATGTATCGAGCAACATGCGGCTTTCCGTTTCACCAAGATGAGCAAGGATGATCTGGATATCTGATTTTCCCTTGAGTTCTTTCCAAATGGCCCGTATCGCAGGAATGGGAGGTTTGACAATTATGGAATCATCGATTGCTAGGAGCTTTTCCGGCGTTGTCACTGCAGTGACTCCTATTGAATATTTTCCTTTTTTGACAATGATATACGACGCAGCAAGCAAGCGGCCGTTTTGCATGTAGCAATTTGCAGAAACGAGCGGCACCCCGGAATAAGCCGCCTGTTTTGCTAGCCATTGTCCTCCGTATTGCAGGTCGTCGTCGCCGATGCAAACGGCGTCATATTTGATATATCCCATGGCCCGTATTGCCGCCAAAGTCCGGAGAGAATCGCCTTGCCTTCCCTTGGTATAAGAATCGTATAAACCACCGCCCCCAAAACCGCCAGCATCAACAAGTATCACATCGTTTGAGTCGCGCAGCATGGTAACAAGTGACGCGCGTTTGGCAAAACCGCCGCCCGGATCGTCGGGGCAGTTGCAGGCTTCAAGCATAGCATGCGTTTCACCGCTTGCAACCAGTAGGATTTTTTTTTCGGGAGCGGCAAATGAATAAAATGCAAGCATGAGCAGGCAGAGAACGCACGACCTCATTCCCCGATTGCTTAAAAATCCCTGTTTAAATGCGATGTTCATAATTTTACTACAACAAAATAACTATAATCCCACCGAACTATCAATGCGCCTTATACCATCATAGCAAAGCGCTGAAATTTTAATGCTGAACTGATTTTGTTGACATTATGCTCCATTTTAGTATTTTATTACTTTGTTCTTCCCTATGGATACCCAATTAAATTTAAAAGGAGACTTTATGCCTTTAAAAACACCGGTCAAAGTTTTTTTAAGCGAAGACGAAATACCGCGCCAGTGGTACAACCTGGCAGCGGACCTTCCTACTCCCCTGCAACCGCCGCTCGGACCGGACGGCAAACCGCTCAGCCCCGAAGCGCTCGGAGCCGTGTTTCCCATGAACCTGATTGAGCAGGAGGTGAGCCAGGAGCGCTGGATCAATATTCCGGAAGAAATCATTGAAATCCTCTACCGTTGGCGCCCCTCCCCGCTCAGGCGCGCGGTGTACCTCGAAAAAGCCCTGGGAACGCCCGCAAAAATCTATTACAAGGACGAAAGCGTTTCTCCAGCCGGCAGCCACAAACCCAATACAGCCATTCCGCAGGTGTGGTATAATAAACAATTCGGAACAAAAACCATCACGACGGAAACCGGTGCGGGACAGTGGGGCAGCGCTCTTGCGTTTTCATGCGCGCTACTGGGGCTCAAATGTAAGGTTTTCATGGTGCGTATCAGCTTTGAACAGAAACCTTTCAGAAAGATCATGATGGAAACATGGGGCGGAAAATGCGTCGCCAGTCCTAGCACCGAAACCGAGGCGGGAAGAAACTTCCTTAAAAAGGACCCTAATACTCCGGGGAGCCTCGGCATTGCTATCAGCGAAGCCGTGGAGGCGGCGGTCACCGACAAATCGGGAACCACAAAATATTCGCTGGGAAGCGTGCTTAACCATGTGCTGCTGCACCAGACCATCATCGGTCTCGAGGCCAAGAAGCAGCTTGCCAAGATCGGCGTAAAGAAACCCGACATTGTCATTGCATGCGCCGGCGGCGGGAGCAACTTCGGCGGTATCGCATTCCCTTTTGTCGCGGACAAGATCGCAGGCGCCAACATTGACATCGTTCCAGTGGAACCAGCCTCGTGTCCGTCCATGACACGCGGCATTTTCACCTACGATTTCGGGGATTCCGCGGGGATGACGCCGCTTCTTCCCATGCATACCCTGGGGCATAACTTCATCCCGGAACCCATTCATGCCGGCGGGCTCCGCTACCACGGCATGGCGCCGCTCGTATCCCAGGCGATCGTCGAAGGGCTTGTGAAGCCACGGGCGATCCACCAGACCGAATGTTTCAAGGCCGCGCTGAAGTGGGCAGGCACCGAGGGCATGATTATCGCACCGGAAACAAGCCATGCCGTCGCCGCGGTCATCCAGGAAGCGCTCAAGGCCAAGGAGGAAGGAAAGGAAAAGGTCATCCTCTTCAACCTGAGCGGTCACGGCCACATGGACCTCGCGGGCTACTCTAAGTTCATGGAGGGGAAACTCACCGACTTTGAACTTCCCCAAAAGAACATCGAAGCCGCAGAGGCCGACCTTAAAAACCTGCCTAAAGCAAAGGCGGTCAAGACAGGCAAGTGGTGATTTTTTATCTTGAGTGAAATCTGAAAGGCAGCCGGGCTAATCTCCGGCTGCTTTTTCTTTGTGATTTTTAAGGACGGTGGTTTTTAATAGTGAGAGAGCGGCCGCTTTCCTATCGGAAATACATTGAACCCGATATCAAACAGCTTCTGGTGATCCAGGATGTTCCGACCGTCAAAAATAAAGGCCGGCTTTTCCATGAGCGAGAATATTTTTTTATAGTCGAGTAAGCGGTATTCCTGCCATTCGGTGCATACCGCGATGGCGTGCGCGCCTCTGGCCGCCTTATAAGGATTTTTTTCGTATTCGATCTTATCCTTGTATTCCGCAAGGTCAATTTTCGCGTTTCCAATCGCCTTGGGGTCGCTGATGATCACATGCGCCTGCTCCGCCAGCACTTTCTTGGCTACATAGATCGCGGGCGATTCGCGGGTGTCTCCTGTATCGGCCTTGAAGGCGAACCCGAGAATCACGATGCGCTTTTTGGCAATGGTGTTGAACATGGCATGGATCATGGTTCTCACGAAACGGGTCATCTGGTAATCGTTGATCTTGATGACATTCTCCCAGTAATGCGCCACGTCGGAAAGACCGTAATGCTCGCACAGATACACCAGGTTGAGAATATCCTTTTTAAAGCACGATCCACCGAACCCGACGCTTGCCTTGAGAAATTTGTCGCCGATGCGGCTGTCTTTTCCGATGGCAAACGCGACCTCCGAAACATCGGCCTCGGTTTTTTCGCACAGCGCGGAAATGCTGTTGATCGAGGAAATGCGCTGCGCCAGAAACGCGTTTGCGACGAGTTTGGAAAGCTCGGCGCTCCACACATTGCTCGTAATGATGTTTTTCCTGTCCACCCAATGCGCGTAAATGTCCACAAGCTCCTTTCGAGCCGCGAGACCGGTTTTCGTCTCGTGAGTTCCGATGAGCACGCGGTCGGGTGAAAGAAGGTCGTCCACGGCGCTTCCTTCTGCAAGAAACTCCGGGTTCGACGCGACTTCAAAATGGATGCTCTTGTCGTTGGCGTTAAGAATGCGTTCCATCGCATGCGCGGTGCGCACCGGAAGCGTGCTTTTCTCCACGATGATTTTATCCGACTGTGATGCTTTCACGATGTTGCGCGCGGTTTTTTCCCAATACTGGAGATCAGCCGCTTTGCCGGCTCCGTCGCCGAACGTTTTGGTCGGCGTGTTCACGGAAACAAAGATTATTTCAGCGGATTTGATGGCCTCGTCGATGTCGGTGGAAAAAAAAAGGTTTTTTCCCCTGGCCTTTTTCACCACATCGATCAGACCGGGCTCGTAAATGGGCAGGTTGTTGCTTTCCCAAGCAGCAATGCGCTCGGCATTGACGTCAACGACGGTGACCTTGATGTCAGGGCATTTTGCCGCGATGACCGCCATGGTGGGGCCGCCCACGTAACCGGCGCCGATGCAGGTGATATTGCTCTTGAAAGCTTTTGTTGGCATCCGAATTTCTCCTAGTGACTTTGGGTTATTCCGTAGCAAAAATGATATCCGCTATACTTCTTCGCACGTTGTCTATCGCCTGCATGTCGGGCTTTCTTGCAGGAAATACGTAATTGGATAAAAATACCATTGCCGTTTGTTTCGGTATATCGCACATGCATACGCAGCCGGTAAATCCCGTTTTTCCAATGGTCCTGCTTGAACAAAAATTCCCCATGTAGCGTTTCTGGTTCAGTTCCCATCCGAGTCCGGCGCACAGGCCGAGTTCTTGTATCTGGTTGCTCTGCATCTGCAAAATACTGCGTCCTGAAAAATATCTTCTGCCCTGCCACACCCCATCGTTTAAAAGCATGTTTAAAAACCGCATAAGGTCCGACGCGGTGGAAAACAGGCCTGCGGAGCCGGCGACCATTTTCTGCCGCAATACGAACGCGCTTTCATCGTGGATTTCGCCGTGGATCAACCTGCCGCGCCAAGTGTCGATTTCCGTCGGTACGATGGTTTGCCGTGAAAACTGCTCTGGAAAAAACGACGTGCTCGACATTCCGAGCGGTCCGAAAAATTCCTTTTGCGCGGTGACGGCGAGACATTCCTTGGTGACTTTTTCAACAACCATCCCCAGCAGGATGCTCGTGGCGTTTGTATAAAAAAAAGTGGAACCCGGTTCGGTTGGAAACTCCGTGTTGAATATGGCATTTAAAATTCCGTCCGGGCCTTTGTCTTTGAGAGCCGAAAGCCGGAAATTATAGTTGAGCGTTTGCGTGAGCAGATGGCGTATTTTCACTTTCTCCCTGCTCGAATTGTTGAATTCGGGAATATAATCGACCAGTTTGTCATCAAGGTGAAGCTTTCCCTTGTCAACGAGTTGGATGGCCAGGCATGCGGTGGGTATCGCCTTGGTGACTGAGGCGACATCGAAAATTGAATCCCTTTCCATTGCAGGCGATGAGGGGGCATAGGTGTGCCTGCCAAACGACGCAACGATTTGCTCCGAATAAGGTGATGTGTAGCCTATGACGCAGCCCGGAAAAACTTTTTCCAGGATTGCCTTATTGATCCGGTCGCGTATTTTCTCAATCATGATAATCAGTATGGAACAGCGATTTAAAAACAATAACGCCGGAGAATACATTTTCCGGCGTTTACCGCTTTATCCGTCAGTAAAATATTTATTGAGGAGCCGGTTCCTGCCCCGGAGCGGCTTCCTGTTGCGGCGGAGGCGCAGTCTTCTCCATTGGGTTTTCTTCCACGGGCGATGCCTCGGTCACGGCTTCCTGCCGGGGCTGTTCTGCGGGTTGTGCGCCTTCTTGCACCACGATAACGGTTTCATCAGCAGTCGTGTCTTGTGTTTGAGAAGCCTGCGGCATTTCGATCTCAACGGTGGAAGCTTTTTCTAAAACAGTTTCGCCCCCTGCCAGTTCCGCCTCGTCATCTTCCAAAACTTCCTCTTCATCATGGGGTGACAGGCGCTTGGTTTCTGCAACGTACGCGGCGCGCTGGTCGGGTTTTGATTTCAGCAGATCAAGAAGGCTTGCCGTGTTCTCGGCGCTCAAGATGATCCTGAGTTGCTTTGAAACCTTTGCGTTAAATCCCCACGCCTTCAGTTGGTCGGGTGAAACCTCAAACGCGTCACCGATTGAAACAAAATGAACCTCGTCGGCGCGGAGCGCAATGCAGGTATCGGAATCCAAGCAGGAATACTCGTCGAGATACCGGCGGTGCAGCTTCTGCACGTCGGCGGTCTTAGCGATGCGGAAATATCCGGTGACGAGCATCTTGTCCTTGAATCCTTCCTTTGCACCGGCGTACTTGGTGAGGAAAAAAAGGTACCTGAGTTTGCTTTTGGCAAATGCGCCGCGGATTTTTGTGCGCATGCATCCGTAATAACCATAGGTTCCGGTCTCGTAGTTCGGATCGGGCAGTTCGGGTGAATCTATATCATCGGGGATTTCCCGTATCGGGATTTCAGAAACCGGGTCCGAGGAGTAAAAAACAACCATGCCGGTGTTCGCGGCCCGGTAATCCTGCCATTGAATACTGTCTGGCGTTTTGGAAATTATACCGTGGCTCATGGCCTTTTTCCTTTCAAATCAATGATGCTGTGTGAAAAAGATACGATGAGAAAGATTGCCCAATTACGAGCAGTCAGGGCCTATTGCAGATTAAAAAATGAAGCCCGCATGCATAAAATCATACGGGCTTCCATGTCTCTTCTGGTATAAAGATAACTGGCGGCAGAGTATTTGTCAATACATGAATTTTCGCTCAGTAAATTATTTCTTGTAAGACTCGTTACAGGATGAGCATGGCGTCGCCATAACTGAAAAAACGGTACCGTTCGGCAACTGCCTGGCGGTAGGCCTCTAGCACGACCTCGCGACCGGCAAACGCGCTTACCAGCATAAGCAGGGTTGATTTTGGCACATGGAAATTGGTGACAATGCCGTCGATTGCCCGGAACTTGTATCCCGGCAGTATCATAAGGGATGTTTTTCCCGCAGAAGGTTTTATGCAGCCGCCTTCCCCTGCGCAATGCTCGAGAACGCGCACCGAGGTCGTGCCCACCGCAATTATCCGTCCGCCTTTTGAACGTGTTTGCATTATTTGGGCCGCAGTCTCATCTGTCAATTCATACGACTCTTCATGCATGACATGGTCTTTTGGATCTACAACGGTCACCGGCTTAAAGGTTCCTATTCCAACATGGAGCGTCAAGTATGATATGCCGATGCCTCGTTCTTCAAGAGCTCCCATAATTCCGGGGGTAAAATGAAGCCCTGCGGTGGGCGAAGCAATGGCACCCTCATGTTTTGCGTATATGGTTTGATAGGTTTCATCGTCTTTCGCGTCCGCGGGTCTGCGGATATAATGCGGAAGCGCCATGACGCCGTATTTTTTAATCACTGCGGGCCAGGACTTCACGGAACTGCCAGAAACAAAAGTCACCCCTCTTGTCCCGTCCGGATTTACCACCGTTATTTCAATGCCTACAGAAGAGTTTTTTTCCAGATATAATTTTACACCCGCCTTGCATCCCCTGCCGGGCCTAACCAGCGCATTCCAGTGATCACCTACGGACGGACCAGTCAACAGTAATTCAACTCTTCCGCCTGATGCTTTTTTACAGAAAAGGCGCGCATGCATGACTTTGGTATCGTTGAAAACAAGACGGTCTGCCGGTGAAAGCAGTCCGGGCAATTCCTTAAAAGTCCGGTGTGAGATTGCCCCGCTTTTGCCATCAAGACAGAGCAATCGGCATCCGTCGCGTTTTACGCAGGGATATTGGGCAATCAGGCCTGAAGGCAATGAATAATCAAAATCCGTTGTTTTCATGGATGTTTTTTCTTGCGCGCCATGGTCTTTTTGAGTCCTGACGAACCCCGGAGCATACTATATTAAAATACAGGATGCTTCCCGTTCCCGTGACGATTCCCCCGTTGTTTCTCTACGCCGAAACGCATTTCCGTTTCTTTCCGTTTTTCCCAAGCCTGCTTTTTAAAAGACAACCCGAGGTAGTATTTGACGTGCCTTGCCGCTGTGCTCTGCAAAAAGACCTCCCCATCATGCTTATGGTCAACGACGTCCATCTGTTCCCGGCGGAAGTCAAAGACGTAAAGGTGACTGTTTCACAAAGGGAAAAACCGCCAGTATTGTTCAACTTTCCTTCGCCCAGATTCTGTATTGTCAAACACGAACTTGAAAGCCAGGCGACCATATTTATTTTTACGATAGCCCGCGGGCGGCTTCCTCAAGGAAGGATTTTCATAAACTGCAAGGCAACGCTTGCGTGCCGCGGCAGGACTATTGAAGTCCTTAATGATAATTTTTTCTCGTCCTCTCAACTGCCTTTTACCTGTTTTATCGCGGATGAGGATTTTCCCGCCCACGGCTCTTGTTCCTATGGCGACCTTCATATTCATTCACAGTTCTCCCAGAGCCACGTTGAATTCGGGCCGCCGGTAAGCGTGATCGATCTGGCCGCGGACGCTTGCGGCCTTGATTTTATCGCCATAACCGACCATTCCTACGATCTTGCCTGTTCCTTGGAAAATTATCTGGAACTTGACAAATCCTATTCCCGTTGGCGGGCGCTTCTTTCAGTAATGTCAAAACCTCATAAGACGATCTCGATCCTCGGGGAAGAAATCTCCAGTTATAATTCCAGGAACAGGGCGGTGCACCTTTGCGGGCTTGGGTTAAATAAAATTATTCCGGGTTCCGCCGACGGCGCTCGAAGGAATGCGCCGGACACTTTGAAATTGGAAAAAGCAATACAATCGGTCCATTCTCAGGCCGGCCTTGCAATCGCGGCGCATCCGGGGTCAAAATTCGGTTTTTTCCAACGGCTTCTTCTAAACCGTGGCATGTGGCTCCAAAGCGATATGGCACTCGAATTGGATGCGGTGCAGGCCGTGAACAACGGTTTCAATCATTCATGGCTTGAATCAAAAAAATTATGGACAAATGAATTACTTAAGGGGAGAAAGTTGCCGATTGTCGCCGGTAATGATTCGCATGGCGATTTCAACAGGTATCGATGCATCGGCACGCCGTTTGTGGCAATTTCCGAGAATTTTTTCCGGCATCTGGCTTTTGCGAGGACCGGCCTATACCGAAAGGTATCTTCGCAATCAGATGTTTTATCGGCAATAAAAGCGGGCGAAACATTTGTAACGAGCGGACCGTTCATTGGTATTTCTTCTTCTGAATCCACGGATCGCGGTTTAATCAGTAATGCCGAGAAAATAGTTTCAGCAGACGGCGCAACCGTCGTAATACTAAGTAGTTATGAATTTGGAAAGCCAGACAATCTGTTTGTTTACTATGGAGAAGTCGGAGCGCGTTCGGAACGTATTATTTTCTCAAAAAGATACAAGGATAATTATAAAATTATAGATCAATTTCCTCTTGCTTCCGTTACAAAGAGGGGCTATTTACGGGCGGAAATATCCTGTTTGAAAGAAGATGGAGCAAGCACCTTTGCCGCCACAAGTCCGTGCTATGTTTCGGTAAAATAATCAAGGATATTTGGTGAGTATATTGGATTGACTTGTAATTTCCAAGCATCTATTTTGATTGCACGCATGATTGGTTATCATCAGGAGACACCAGACCGTGCCCGAAGAAGAAAAAGACGAGTTGATTAACAGCGATTCAGAGCAGAGCTTTGAAGTCGATCCGCGCGACTTCTCAAAACACTGGCAGTATTTGAAAAAAAGAGAGAACATCCTTTTAGGAACCGCCGCAGGTATTGGAGCGGCAATCGTTGCGCTCGTCATTTGGGGATTTGCGGTAAAATTCACCGGATACAAACTCGGCTGGATTGCCATGGCCTCGTCCTTCGGGATCGGGTTTGCGATCCAGTATTTCGGAAAAGGCGTTTCGCCGGTTTTCGGGATCATCGGCGGCGGCATTGTTTTTTTTACGTGGCTTGCCGGTAATTTTATCACCGCGGCCCTTATTTTTTCCCGGGTCAAAAGCATCAGCTTTCTCACCATAATGTCGCGCATGGATTTCCCAATGTTTGGCGCGTTCCTCCAGGCCGTTATCGGCCCGGTAGACTGGCTTCTGCTGTTGGCTGCAACTTATATCGCCTATTTTTTCGGGTTCAAAAAGGTCGCCCCGCCGCAGTGATCCCATGAAAATTTTGCTGGCTCCCATCCTCGGCCATACGGACTTCGTTTTCCGGAACACGCTGGCCCGCAATTTTCAGGGCATTGACGGATGGTATTGCCCGTTCATCACGACTGTCAAGGGAAGATCCGTTCGCGATTCACATCTGCGCGATGTGCTTCCCAAGTACAACAAGCTTAAAAACACCGTTCCGCAGCTCATCGGAAAAGACGCGGAGGAATTCATTGTTCTGGCAAACCAGCTGTTTGCCATGAAATACCCGGTTGTCGGCTGGAACCTCGGCTGCCCCTATCCCATGGTGGTGAACAAAAAACGCGGGGCGGGGCTTCTGCCGTATCCCGAAATGATTGAGTCCTTCCTTGATAAGGTAATACCAAATGTCAAATGCCGGATTTCGGTGAAAACCAGGCTTGGAAAAGAACGTCCCGATGAGATTTTCGACGTCATACCGATATTAAACAAATATCCTCTTGAGGAAATCATCATCCATCCGCGCACGGCAAAACAGATGTACGGCGGAAGCGTCGATCTCGATGCGTTCGAAGAATGCCTCGCTCCTTCAAAACATCCGGTGATTTACAATGGAGATATTGTTGACGTGAATTCGTTTAAAATGATTTCAACGCGTTTCGCGTCTGTAAGCAGCTTTATGATAGGAAGAGGAATATTAATGGACCCTGGATTGCAAGAGGCGATAAAAGGAATTCCTTCAACACATTTCAAGGAACGCCTCTACCGTTTTCACGAAGACCTTGTTCGCGGATACCAGCAAAGCGGGTGCGATGAAATTTCCCTTCTCGGCAGGCTCAAGCAGCTATGGTGTTACCTTTCATTTTCGTTCATTAAAAACGAAGAAATGCTGAAAAAAGTGCAAAGGGCAAAATCAATGGAAAAATACTGGGAAACGGTCAAAGAATCATTTGTAAACGGGATACGGGAATAATGCAAAAGAAAAAGGCCTATTTCCCCCGGCGCTTTAAAAAAAATGACGCCCTTTCGGGGAAACGTTTCCTGTCCGTGGTGCTGTTTGGTGTTGCTGTGGCGCTGGTTTTACGCGCCTTTATCGTTGACATTATACAGGTGACCTCCGGTTCGATGCAGCCGACCGTGAACTTAGGCGTCAGATATCTGTTGAATAAAACCGCCTATTGGTTCGGCAAGCCTAGAAGAAATGACATCATCGCATTTCCCTCCCCGGTATTAAAGGGGCATAGTCTCGTAAAACGGGTCATTGCAATTGAGGGCGACACGATTGAGATCAAAAAAAAAGAAGTCTTCATCAACGATGTAAAAACAAAAGAGCCATTTGCATACCATTCGCGGGACACGGTAATTCTGGTCGGGGACAATCTAGGGCCGCTGGAGATTCCAAAAGACATGGTGTTTGTTATGGGAGACAACCGGGACGAGTCGGAGGATTCACGGGACTGGAAGGACGGCAATGGGGCTCATATTTATTTTATTCCGGTGAGCAAGATTATGGGGAGAATCATTCTATTACATTAGGTCGATGGAATCATAATCAGATGAAATCATAATTTTTTCCCCGCCCGCACTTCATCCGCAAACCTCACGTTATCCGCCGGCTTTCCCAGAAAAACCAAAATATCACCCGCACAGATCTCAAGCGAACTTTCCGGATTGGAGAAAATCTCCGTTTCCCTGCGCACCGCGAGGAGCGTGACGCCGAAACGCTGGCGCAGGTTGAGTTGCGCGATTGTTTTTCCCGCCGGAAAAGAGCCTTCCCCCACCCAGACCATGTTCATCTCGACGTCCGGAAGCGCGAACTTGAGGTCGGGAAACGAGGTCTTTTGTTTTGAAATGCTCCTGAACATCTGATAGCCGTCGGAGCGTACTTCGGCTATGAACTGCTCTATTTCGTAGCGCGGAACAAGGTACTTCATGAGCACGCGGGTGAAGATTTCCACCGAGGTCTCGAATTCTTCAGGAATCACCTCGCTGGCGCCCAGGTCGTAGAGCGGTTTGGTTTCCTGGAAAAATCGCGTACGCGCAATGATGTGTACCGAGGGATTCAACTTGCGTGCGTTTTCCACCACGCGCCGCGTCGCCACAGGGTCGGGGATGCCGATCGCCACGACCCGCGCCCGGCGCACCTTGACATGCGCGAGCACCGCCTCCTGCGTGCAGTCGCCGTAAAAAATAGGCTCGCCCGCCGCTTTCTCCTTGCGCACGGTCTCGGGGTTCATTTCGGTGATCACATAGGGAATGCCCGCGGCTTTTGCTGCCCGAGCGACGTTGCGGCCGTTGACGCCGAACCCGATGATGATGAGATGGTCGTTGAGTTTGTCGGTAAACGCCTGGCTCTGTATTGCATCGGCGGCATCGAGGCCCGAAAGGATGCGCCGGGGAAATGGCATTTTGTGAAGTAGGTCGGAAATCCAATCGCCGAGTCCCATCACAAACGGTGTAGCCGCCATTGTCAAAATGGAAACACCGAGAAATACCTGGTAGGTATTGCCGTCGAGAAGGCCGGATTCCATGCCCGACACCGCTAGAATGAAGGAAAACTCCCCTACCTGCCCCAGCGAAAGCCCGGCAAGCACCATGGTCCGCAGGGGAAACCCGAGCAAGGCGGGAATGAGGGAAGCAATCACCACCTTAAGGAGAAGAACGCCCGCGGCGAGAAGGATAATAGGCACCGGATGGTGGATGAAAAAGGCAATATCGAACAGCATGCCGATGGAAATGAAAAATACGCTGGTGAACACGTCGCGGAACGGTAGGATCGAACCGAGCGCCTGGTAGCTGTATTCGGATTCAGATAAAATCAGTCCGGCGAGAAAAGCGCCTAAAGCGATGGACAGGCCCGCGCTTGACGTGAGCCAGGCAATGGAAAAACATATCACGATGACGCTGAGAAGAAACAGTTCGCTGCTCCTGGTCTTGGCGATCCAGAAAAGCACCTTGGGCACGATCCATTTGATGCAGGCATACATGAAGGCGACAATACCGATGATTTTCACCAGCAGCAGCAGCAGCGAGGGGCCTAAGGCACCGGACTTTCCCGACAAAATGGGAACGAGCAGCATCATGGGAACAACAATGAGGTCCTGGAAAATAAGGATGCCGAGGCTGGTTTTGCCGTGCGGGCTTTCCACTTCCCCCTTTTCTTGAAATCTCTTAAGGACAATGGCGGTGCTGCTCAGGGAAAGCAGAAATCCCATAAACAGAGCCTGCGCCGGGGAAAGGTGGAGCCACAGCGACGCAGCATAAACCGCGACAATGGTGGTCAGCACCTGCAAGGGGCCGCCGATAAGAACGATATTTTTGATCTGAACAAGATTTTTAAGCGAGAATTCTATGCCGATGCTGAACAACAGCAGCACGATTCCGATTTGCGCAAGGGTCTCGACCTCGCTGCGGTTCCCGACAACGGGACCGGCAAGCATGCCGGTGAGAAGAAATCCAACGATAGTCGGAATACGAAGCCGGTAACAGACCAAAAGGACGAGGATGGAGAGCCCGAATACGATTACGGTTGTGCTGAGAAATGAAGTTTGCATAAAGTCCGGGACATCAAAAAATGATATCGTCAACCCTTAAACAACCTGTTTTCCGACCTGAAAAGGTCCATGGTCGTCACGGGCTTGAAATCGAGCCCGAATATTCTTGCGTGAAGGGTTTTGTCCTGGATGTCAAGAAGCCCGAAGGTCGGCGGCAGGTTTTTGTCCTTGGGGCCCTTGAGGTGCCCCGGGTTGAGGCACAGAAGCCCGTCCTCGAGGGTTATGCCCTGATGATGCGTGTGGCCGTGAAGGATGATGTCGCACATCATCTTATCGTCGGGCGTCACGTCTTTTTCCATGGAATGGACTAGGAGGATGCGGAGTCCGAGAACGTTTTCCATGAGCTTTTTTGGGAGGGAACCGTTGGTGTAGCGGTCATCGTAAATGCCGGGCACTTGCACGATGTCAAGGTATCTGTCCTCGAGGCTTTTCACGTCGTCGTAATCGTCGCCGAGGTGATAGAGCATGGCGATCTTGTGCCGAGCCAAAAGCCAGTCAACAACGTTGTTCAAATACTCCACGTTGCGGTGCGTGTCACTTACCACTCCGATTTTCATGGGAATGCCTCCCCTGCCTCGTCGTCTCCGCAATCACGCGGATATCACCCCGGAAAGCGCTGCAACGTTTTTTTTATGTTCGTCGAGAAAAAGTTCCATTTTTTTCACAACGCTGTCGGCGGTGAAGCCGAATTTTTCTTCAAGAACGCCAAACGGCGCCGATGCGCCGAACCGGTCGAGCCCGTGCACTTTTCCGAAAACGCCGGCGATTTCCATGAACGAGCACGAAAGACCTGCGGTGATTCCGAACACCGGAAGGCCCAGCGGGATCAGTTGGCGGCGGTACGATTCGGGCTGTTCGCGGAACAAACCGTCCGAGATTACCGACACCACGCGCAGGCCGATGCCGCGGGATGCCGATAATTTTTGTGCGGCATTGATAAGCGTTGAAACTTCAGAGCCATTCGCGATGCAAATAAGGTTTGGCTTGGAACCTGTTTCGAACACGATATAAGCTCCCCGCGCCGCATTGCAGGCATCGTGATAGCGCGACGGTCCTTTGAAAACAGGCAGTTCCGGCATCACCTGCCGCGACAGCAGCAGCGCGGTGGGTGACTGCGTGTTTTCCATGGCGAGTTTCCACGCCACGGTTGTTTCGGCGCTGTCCGCCGGCCGCAGCACGAGCATGCTCCTCTTTCCGTCGGATGTTGCCATTCTCTCCAGGAGCCGGATCTGCATCTCATGTTCAACGGGCTGGTGCGTGGGCCCGTCTTCGCCCACGCGGAATGAATCGTGCGACCAGACATATTTTACCGGCAGTTTCATGAGCGCCGCAAGACGTATCGAGGGCTTCATGAAATCAGAGAAAACGAAAAAGGTGCCGCACACCGGAACGATGCCGCCGTGCAGCGCGATGCCGTTCATGATGCCCGCCATGGCATGTTCGGCCACGCCTATTTGCAAAAAGCCGCCGCCGAAATCGCCTTTTGTAAAAACCCTCGAACCGCCCTTGAGAAACCCCTCGGTATTGTCGCTGTTGCACAGGTCGGCCGAGGAGACGATCATGTTTTCCACCTTCTGCGCAAATACAGAAAGGATCTTTCCCGATGCGACCCGCGTCGGCGCTCCGCTCTTCTGTTCGATGGCGCCGTAGTCAATGGCGGGGACTTTTCCTGAAATAAAATTCTTGAATTTTTCCGCCAACGCCGGATTTTCTTTTTCCCATTTCGCCTGGATGGCTTTTTTTTCTTTTGCCGCTTTCCGCTTCTGCGCGAGAACCTTTTCAAAAAAGTCCTTTACCGCCGGAAACACCGCGAACGGGTCCTGCGGATTTCCGCCGAGGTTGCGTATCGTTTTTTCGACCGAGGCGCCGGCCTTGGAAAGCGGCATGCCGTGCATCTCCACCTTGCCTTCAAAACATTCTCCTTTGTCATTAAGCGCGCCCAGGCCCATGGTGGTTTTGCCGATGATAAGCGTGGGTTTTTCGGTTTCTGCGTTTGCGCGCGCGAGCGCCCGGAGGATCTCGGCGATGCTGTTGCCGTTGATGGTATCGACATGCCAGCCCCAGGATTCATACTTTTTCGCCGTATCTTCGCTTGTCACCTGGGAAGTGGGCGTGGAAAGCTGCACCGAGTTTGAGTCGTAGAACATGATGAGGTTGGACAAGCCGAGGTGGCCCGCAAGCCGCCCCACGCCGGACGCAATGTCTTCCTGGATTCCGCCGTCGGAAAGGTAGGCGTAGGTTTTATGGGAAAGCCACTCGCCGAAGCGCGCGGCAAAAAAACGTTCAGCGATTGCAGCGCCGAGCGCCATGGAATGGCCTTCGCCGAGCGGACCTGAAGTGTTTTCAACCCCGCGCATCACATCGCGTTCGGGATGCCCCGGCGTCACGCTCCCCCACTGGCGGAAATTTTTAATATCATCAACGGTGTATTTTCCCAAGAGCATGAGCGTTGAATACAGCATGGGAGACATGTGTCCGGGATCGAGGAAAAACCTGTCCCTGTTGGGCCAGGTCATGTCGTCGGGATCGAAACACAGGAATTCGGAAAAAAGGACGGCGATGAAATCGGCGCCACCCATTGCGCCGCCCGGATGGCCCGAAGCGGCTTTTTCCACCATGGCGGCCGACAGTATACGAATAGTATCGGCCGTCCGTTTCAGCATGTCCTGCGACATCATCGCTCCCCTTGCGTTCAAAAATCGGCGGCGGCAACTTGAAAAACAATCTGTGAAAAATAGTTTATTGTCTTTGATGGTACTTTAAGAAAAAAAAGGGAAGACGAATTTTTTCAATGCGCTCCGGTTGATGGTCGGAATTATAAATGCAGGGCGCAGCCAAAGGCACATGACGGTTAACGCAGAAGCCTGATCACCTTAAGCAGCAACAAGGGGCGTTTTGAAAAGGCTTTTATGAAAATGGAAAGGATGTCCATTTTCCCGTCCGGATCTTTTGTGATCGACCGGGCGACATCATCAAGAAAATCATCTTTGAAGGTCACCATGACCTCCTTAAGCGAAAACGAGCGCAACTGCTGCTTGCCGTAAAAAGAGGCCCATTGCTTTTGATAGGTTTTGAGGCGTTCGTATTTGCAGGCGCCGCCGATAAAAGACTGCGCGGCAACGGTTCCCGCCGCCTTGCCAGAAAAAAGGGCGTAGCCGATGCCGGCGCCGCTCACGCAATTCATCATGCGCGCTGCGTCGCCGACAAGCATGACGCCGTTTCTTACCAGAGGTTTCTTCCATTTTCCCATGGGAACGCCGGCGCAGTGCAGGTCGGAGACGGCGGCGCCCGGAAATCTTTCATTGATGAATTTTAAAAGCAATTCACGCGGCATTCCGCCTTTACACCTTGACCCCAAAACGCCCAGGCCCACATTCGCCGTGTTCCCGCCCCGGTGGAACACCCACACATACCCGCCCGGCGCGTGCGAACTTCCCAGATAGAAAACGCAGGCTTCGGGTTCAATGTCGTTATGGGCAACCCTTGCAAAGGCGCATGAATGAACGTCGCCGAGCGAAAGATTGGTTGACCATCCGAGGGAACGGCCGAGCCGGGATTCAATTCCCTCTGCGAGAATCACGCATTGCGCGGAAAACGAACCGGCGCTGCCCTTGCATTCATATCCGCCATTAATCTGCGCGATTGACAGAATGGACGTGCCGGGAAAGAATTCCGCGCCCGCCGCCACGGCATCGGCCGTCATGTCCGTTTCCATTTTCTCCCTGTCAACAACATACCCCTCGTAGCTGTTGGGGACCGTCACGCTTATACCGCAGGGCGAAACGAGTTTCATGTATTTGATTGCGCTTTTTATCCATCCCGGTTTGAGGCTGACGCTCTGCGTGAATCCTTTGAGGCCTATGGCCTCGCCGCAGCGCACGGGATACCCGGGGATTTTCTTTCTGTCAATAAGGCACACTTTTCTTCCGCCCTGCGCGGCATGCAGGGCGGCGACGATCCCGGCCGGCCCCCCGCCGATGACCGCGATCTCGAATTTGCGCGGAATGCTCATCGGTGCTTCCTTTGCGCATCGGAAGTGGTCTTGTCGGAAGCAATTTGAAGGGACAACGCTCCCACCGGGCAGACCGCAACACAGTTGCCGCACGCAACGCACCTCGCTCGGTCAACGGCAATGCTTTTGTCAAGCATGATGGCGTCAACCGGACACACGCCGATGCAGGTGGCGCATTCATCACATTTTTCCAGATTCACTTCAATCATGACGGTGCCAAACATTAACGGGGGCTGCGCATTTGTGCCAGCAGTTTTTCCGCATCACTGCGGGCCTTTTTACAAAGGCCATCGCATTGTTCCATTTTCCGGGAAAGGATTTTCTCGCAGGCGTTTCTTGCCTGCACCGTGTCGCCCGCGGTAAAATACATGAGCGCCGCGCTGACGCGCGTCGCCAACGCGTTCCTCCTGGCGCAGTGTATTCCATCATACGCATCGGCGAGTTTCGTATAATAGCCAGCCGCCTCGGCGAATGACCGGGTGGCCTCACCGCGTTTCGCGCACGTCCACCAGGTGAGCCGGCTTTCCGGATGTTCCGCCAAAAGGCCCTTGGTGATTGCATCGGATTCGAAAATATAGTTCTCACGGTAATACAATTCCGCGAGAAGCAGCGTTGCCGCCAAACCGACAAACTGCGCGTTTCTGCTGCACGTTTTAATGCTTTTAATGCCGTCCATTTTTTCACCCGAATACCAGAAAAATGCCCACCAGAAATTCTTCTTGAGGTCGGCCCGCGCATAGGTATAAAATCCGAGGATAAAATCCACGTCTGTATTTGTATGGTCGAGCCGTTTGGCTTCCTTCAATGCCGACAGGGCCGAGAACCCCACATCGAGTCCGGTGAAATATTTTTTTCTCCATAAAAAGTATGCCGCGGCGATGGCTTTTGAAAAGCCGTTGATGGTATAGCTGAACGAAGAAACGCCGAATTTTTTCTCAAAATTAAATATCGAAGCTTCCGTCTTTTTGTATCCCTCAGAAAAATTCAACGAATCCGTGGCGCTGTCTAGGTCCAGGTCGTGCAGGCCGACCGCTGAAAGGCGCAGCATCGGCCACAGCGGATTTTCCGGATCGGTTTTGGTCACTGAATCGCAAAACAGGATCGCGCCGTTGTAATCACTGGCGATCATTTTCTCTATTGCCAAGGAAGCCGCCTGCCTGACCGCAGGGGGAAGTGAAAGACCGGCACAGGGGACGCAGCCCCAGCCAAAGAAAAGCAAAATCAGCCCTGCGTGCTTTTTATTTATGAGCCGCGGGGACAAGTGAAGGATACCAGACATGAAACCTCAATCTGAAATATGCTATGGTGGCGACAAGCGACAAAAGGGCTCCGGCAACCAGATAGGGAAAAACCACGGCGGCAATGAGCATCATAATCAATCCGCCGATTTTGTACGTTGCTTCCATCAGGCCCGCGGTTTTACGGACAAGATAGGCTCCATAGAGCGGAACGGCGCACAGTGAGCACGTGAGCGCCACCCAATCATTAAGCAGAAGCGAGACCGTGAGTCCCGCGGCGATAAACATCGAGGCAAGAACATGTGCTTTGCGGAGCCCGATGGTCACGGCGGTGGTATTTTTCCCGTACGCTCGGTCTCCGTCGATGTCCGGGAGCGTCGAGCTGATGGAACCGGCGCACATCAGGAGAAAATACGGTGATGATGAGATGAAAAAAGCCGGGCCCGGTGCGGCCCCGGACAAAAGCCAGCCGACACCGAACGCGATGAAGCCATAGCCTGCGGCGTTGGTAATAAAATCCAGACCGGCACGTCCGGAGAAATAGAACGGTTTGACACAGTAGAGAAAACCTACCGCAAGCGCCGCTGCCGAAAAGAGAGATACTGCGGGGTATGCGGCAAGGGGAATCAGCACCGCCGCGGCGGCGAGGAGGAACGCCGTTACCCCCGCGAGCGGCAACGGAATATTCCCTTTTGCCAACATTGGAAAACCGGCATTCACGGCATCGACGTGCCGGTCGGCGATTTGGTTCACCGCATACACCGCGCCCACCGAGCAAGAGAAGACCAGCATCCAGGCGGCGGTGGAAAATGGTGTTTTCCAGGCGGCTGAAAGATGGAAGCCGTGCACGTCGGAGAGGCCCGCAACATATCCGAAGGCGCAGTATCCCCAGACTGGAATCAACAAAAGCGGCCGGGCAAGAAATACGGCGTCGGCAACCCGGCATAAAAAGGATGGCTTCATCCGAGTCTTTCTATCATCGCACCTTGACGTACCGCGACAGCGGTTTTAGAGTGGATACGGTCCGACGGGAAAAGGGTTCGAATAGATCCAGGCATGTTTTCCTTTATAAACTTCTATCCTGAAAACTCTACGCGAAGAAATTGGAAATTCAACCTGCCATCCTTTTCTTTTGTCAATATACTCGCCGTTGGCGACCAGTTTCACCAGCGCGGGTTCCGGCAGATTTACCTTGAGCATTGCCGGCAGGCAAATATCGGCGGTGGGACTGCCAGGCATCACGGCATGTCCGTTTTTATCCACGAGATAGATTTCGGCGCCTCTGGCATCTCCCCTTCTGTAATTGCTGATAAAACCTCTCCCGTTTTTTAGAGCGTCAAGGAGCATCGCCTTTGCAGCTGCAGCATCGCCTTTCGGTAAAGGACGGCTGAAATACAGATGCGTCCGTATTCCTTTCAGCTCCACTTTAATCGGAAAAATGGTAAAAAGGAAAATGCCGAGCCGAACTTTCATGGAATGGGCATCCACGCCGCCGATGCCGCTCACGAACCGGTTGCGGTTCAAGGCGTCCCAGCGTCCGAGAAGTTCCCGAGGCGCCTCAAGGAGAAAACGGCGCGGATAGAACAAACGGAAGAAATGAAGCCAGCTCCTCAGGTTTTCGAGCCAATCCGACATCTGGTTCCACAGCTCGATGCCGTCAAAACCGGTTGCGTTCCATTCAATCCAGGGATAAGGAGGATATTTTTTAAAATAGTGGCGCTTCTCGATTGGATGGGCAATGAACCCTATTCCTCCCGTTTCTTTGATTTTGTTGATGTATCCCTGCGCATCATTCGTGTAAGTGACCACTGAATTGCTGCCAAGAGCCAGATAATGGTTGATGTTCGCGGCATCGTTGTGTTCATACCCCACGCAGACGAACAGATCATCTGAAAAGCCTTCAAACCCGGCATCCCTTCCCTTGAGCGAAACATGGTCTGTTACGACGATGTAATTGAGGCCGACCGCCTTGGCGGTTTCTATCATGACGGGAAAATCCACGCCACCGTCCGAGAATTTTGTATGCAGATGGATTGCGCCGCATAACTCCAGGAATGTGAATTCTTTTCCGTTACTTGTTCTTTCTGCCGCCATAGTTCGTTTACAAGGAGAAATTGATAGGTGTTTTCCGTGACTACCGTTGAACCAGGACACTCGGTATTATTGCATTTGGTTTTTAAAATACCTTTAATACTGTAGAAGTGGGTACCCATAATTTATTTGATATCCTGCTGCGCCGGCAAAAAGAGCCCATTGCAGTATTTGACAATGGTTAATGGATGAATATATTTTGAGAAATTTCCAATAGTTAATCTTCATTTCTTTTTCACCGGTTTTCGGTCGTAAGGAGTATCAATGCCTCAACACAAAGCGTGCGAAAAACATGTCCGCAAAAGCAAAAAAGCCAATCTTAAAAACCGCAGCGACTGGTCTACGCTCCGCACGGTCATACGTCATGTCCTCGAGTCAAAGGACAAGAAGGCCGCCCAGGAAAAGCTCAGGCTCGCGGTGTCGTTCATCGACAAATGCGCCGGCAGCGGATTGATCCACAAAAACAACGCCGCAAACAAAAAATCCAGGCTTTATATCCATGTGAACAAGCTTAAGGGTTAAAAACCGGTTAGTGGCGTTTTTCCCGCCTTATGTGGTTTTGCTGAGGAAGTACAATGGTTAATTTTCACCTCGTGGGCGAAGAATTATACTGCGAGAGTGTGCCGCTGTCCGCGCTTGCCCGCGAATTCGGCACTCCTGCGTATGTGTACAGCAAGGCAAGCATCATTAATTCTATCGAGCTTTTATTGGGCGCTTTTGAATCGCTTGATGTCCAAATATGTTTTTCCGTCAAATCAAATTCAAACCTCTCCATTCTCCGCCTCATGGCGCAAAAAGGCCTCGGCGCCGACATCGTTTCGGGCGGCGAACTCTTCCGCGCCCTTAAGGCCGGGATTCCTCCGGAAAAAATCGTTTACTCTGGCGTTGGAAAAACCGCTGAGGAAATAAGGTATGCCTTAAAAAGCGGCATTGCCATATTCAACGTGGAGTCTG
Source organism: Chitinivibrionales bacterium (assembly GCA_035516255.1). Taxonomy (NCBI): domain Bacteria; kingdom Pseudomonadati; phylum Fibrobacterota; class Chitinivibrionia; order Chitinivibrionales; species Chitinivibrionales bacterium. Next base: position 38,894 of record DATJAL010000034.1, read on the forward strand.
AGGAAGAACTGTATTCTCTTTCGGACATCGCTCATTCGCTTGATGTCATTGCTCCCGTTTCGCTCCGCATCAATCCGGACATTGACGCAAACACGCACCATCATACCACAACGGCAAAAAAGGAAAACAAATTCGGCATCCCTGCCCAGCAGGCTGTTGACCTCTATAAAAGAATGAACTCATTGCCGCACCTCAACCCCGTGGGCATTGACGTGCACCTCGGTTCGCCCATTCTTTCCCTCGAACCCTACCGGCAGGCGCTCGACGTGCTCGGCGACATTTTCACGCAATTGCACGGCCTCGGAATCAATCTCCATACCATTGACATCGGCGGCGGGTTCGGCATCGTTTACAACCGTGAAACGCCGTTTACCCCCATCCAGTTCGCCGGCCTCCTTGCGCCGTATGCAGCAAAACTCGCCTGCAATTTCATCGTCGAGCCCGGCCGTTTTATCGTGGGAAATTCCGGCGTTCTCATGGCCACCGTCATCTACGTAAAGCAGGCGCGCAGCAAATTGTTTTACATATGCGATGCCGGGATGAACGACCTTATCCGGCCGCCGTTCTATGACGCCTACCATGCCATCGTCCCGGTGGTGCAGTATAAAGACGCCCCGCAATCGGTTGCCGACATCGTCGGCCCGGTGTGCGAATCGTCTGATTTTTTTGCAAAAGCCCGTACTATTGACAAGCTGGAAAAGGGTTCTCTCATCGCGATACGCAGCGCCGGAGCCTATTCTTTTTCCATGGCGTCCAACTACAATTCGCGGCCTCGGCCCTGCGAGATCCTTGTTGACGGTTCCCACTATTCCGTCATTCGAAGGCGTGAAACCTATCAGGACCTGGTTAGTCTTGAGGAATAATCCCTTTCTCTTTGCAACTCCTCCACTTTTTACTCAGGGTTTGGCTATTTAAGGCGTAGGACCTTAATAATTTGTTTTCCCGATAAATAGAATTGCTTTTTTTAATACCACGTATGTAGAATTTATATTAATTATTATTATAGTTCGTATCTATCAGCCCGCGGAATCCAATCGCCATATGAACATAAGTCGCAACAATAGAGATTCCCACTTAGCACACACTATGCCCGTTATGGTGCTGGGATTTATATGTTCTTTGGCGCTTGGTTCGGCTGCTCAGCCCATTTTCTGGGAATCGGAGATAGCCCTTGCGCTGGAGTCGCGAGATATCATGTATCTGCAGGCAGGCATACGGTCCACCGAGTTTTCCAAAATGGAGCCGGGCTACCATAGTCCTGCGGTGCCACTTTCGCCTGACACCACAACACCGTGGCCTTACTTTCTCAAGGGTTTGTCAAACTCAGGAGACGTGCACGATGATGCGGACGCCGTCTCGTATTTCACCAAGGCCATTGCCTCCGCCGAAAAATACCCGGGCCGTATGTGGGTCCTTTCCGTGGAGTTTGAAAGGTGCGGCCTCCGGGATTGGCAGGAAAAATGCATTAAAAAATTGGAACAGATCTTTCTTGCCAGCGGCGCACAGGCCGCACCCGTCATTACCCAGCAGTTACTTTACAAAGCCGTAAAAATGTCCGGCAAGGGTCTGGGTGAAACCGGGGAATTGTACAATTCATGGGCTTCCTGGTTCGACAAGGACGACATCCTGATCCACCTTCAGGCCGTCCAATCTGCCGGCGTCCTTTCCTTGACAAAGGTATTGCCCCGGCTTCAGGACATCGTCGACGATATCTCGTCATCCTGGAAAATCCAGCTCGGGCTCGTCAAAAACATCTGCGCATGGTTCTTTACCTTTCTTTTCATTGCCATGGCGGGCATTCTGCTCGGCCTGGGCCCGAAATATTTTTCCTGGGCGCTCCATCTTCCTTCAGAACGCCTTCCCGATGTTTTTGCGCCCAAGGCGAAATTATTCCTGGCTCTTCTTGTTTTCGCTTCAATCGCTTTTTTAGGCCAGCTTGCCTTTATTTGGTGTTTCTTTTTCATCATTTGGCGTTTTTGTGATAGCAAGGATAAGCCCCTCGCGATGATTGCGCTCGTGCTTTTTCTTCTGTTTCCCCTCAGCGTTAAATTGGGAGACATGTTCGATCAGGTGCTTTCTCCCGGCGGATCGGTGATGTTGTACAAGAAAGCCCTTGACGAAGGATATTATCACCAACTTGACTCATGCATTCGCGCGCGAACAATCAGCAACAACGCTGACTATCTTATTCATACTGCATCGGCGCTTTATTCCCTAAAAAAAGGCGACCCGTCCGCAGCGGCTCCCCATCTTCAGATCGCGCAACGGCTGTTTCGCAACAATCCCGCGGTGCTGGTGGCAACCGGGAATACCCTGTTTTACGGCGGCGACCTCGCCGGAGCACGCGGCGCCTACCAGGAATGCATCTCGCTTTATCCGTCATATGAGCCCGCATTTTTCAACCTGGGGCAATATTATTTCAACACCATGGAAACCGCAAAAGGCATGGAATATATCACCCAGGCAACGAAACTCAATCCGGGCTATGTCAACGCGTTCATCAAGAAAAACGATGAATGTTTTTCAAAGGATTGGCCTCCTCTGCGGCAGCTTATGGCACCGGATTTTTCCCCGATGTACTTCTGGAGCAACATTTTTCCCGAATATTGCGGGACGTGGAACACCGCCAGCCAACGTTTCGGTGGCATGTTTTTCGGCTTTTCCCTTCCGCTCTACGGTCTTCTGTCACTCGGGCTGCTGGCCATTCTCCTAATGATGGATTCCCTGGTGTGGTCGAAAGCGGTGGTGAAAAAAGTGACCGCCTGCAAACTCTGCCAGTCCATTGTCTGCCGGAAATGCAAACGCGGTGTCATATGCAAGACCTGTTTCAACGCGACCCAGCAGATCCGCAACGAACAAATCAGGCAGCGCATCATGTCCAAAATCCAGTCCCGAACGGTGCGTTTTCGAACTTTTACGGCGATTTTTCTCAACATGTTTTTTCCCGGTTCTGGCCTAGTCTACCGCGGTGCACCCCTCTATCAGTCGCTGTCGCTTGTCGCAACCACCTCCATCATCTATGCGACGTATATTGCCCTGTTCCGCGCAACGTTCAATTTTCCTACATGGACCGTACAAGGACTTATAGCGCAGGCATATCTGGTTCTTGCTGTTTACAACATATTCTTCTTTGGCCAGGGCCTTGTGAAGGGATTTAGAGAACTAACAAAACGGGGTGAATGACATGGCACTCAGGGGCAGCCTCCGCGAATTCGAACTTGCGGAAATCTTTCAATTGATTTCGCGCGACGCAAAAACCGGTCAACTCATTCTTTCGCATGAAGGCCGGGAGGCGTTTGTCATCTTTTCGCAGGGCGCCGTGGTCGCGGCCGGCAACAGTGATCAAAACCTGCAAACACTTCTGTCAAGGTATCTCAAAGCCGTCAAACGGTACTCCGATGATGAAGTCAATGAATTATTGACCGTGTGCCAGGGCGAAATGCGGCTTTTTTCGCAGGAGCTCATCAACAGGAAATATATGACGCAGGAGGAACTCGTGGCCTTTGCGCAAATGGGCATAGAAGACTTGGCATGCAGTCTTTTTCTCTGGGAAGACGGCAATTACCGGTTCGACACCCTCGAAAGCATCCATGAATACATTGTCGCCGGCGTCACTTTTCCTGTGGATGCCATCACCATGGAAGCAATGCGGCGGACCGACGAGTGGAAGCGGATACGGCAGCATATCAAGCCGGACACGGTTTTCACTCCCGCGCAGAAAGTTGCCCCTTCGGCAGCACTGGCGCCTCTTGCCGATCCCTCGGCATATATTCTTTCGTTTGTCAATGGCACCGCGAAGGTTTCATTGATTTGTGAAAAGTCCATCTTCCTTCCCTACCGCGTGTATGAAACCCTGTTCGGATTGTGGCAAAACTCGTCCATTGCCCCGCTTGCGGTAAAACGGGCTCATGCAAAGGCGCCCGGATTGGAACCGGTTCGAAAGCCGGCGGCCGAATTTGCCGCGGCGACAGTTTCGCTGATAGCAATTCTCGGATGGCTGCTCGCCATTTTCGCCTTTTCATACATCGAAAATGCAGTATTGCTCCGCAAAGCCGTTGCAGAGCGCCAACAGGCGATGGCGGATTTGCCGGCGTCGCAAGCGTCACAAAAAATCCGGATCGCCGCTCTTCAATATCATACGTTGCAAGGATCACCGCCTCCTAAGATAAAAACACTTGTTTCAGAAGGCTTGATCACCGAACGGGACCTGTATTCGCACAAAACGGCCCGCCTTCCGAGTACTCCTAATAAATAGCCTCATTTATTCTGGGAGCTTTCCCGAACTTTGCTTGCATATTCTTTCATACAGAACTATATTTTATTAATACTTATGGCTTCGTTGCCTACCGCGGCTCTTGTCAAGATTGCCACGGGGGCTTTGCTGTGGTTTATTGTCCTAACAAAGGGAACCTTAAATGGCGTCAATTAATTATGCGATAAGGGAAATCAGCGTCAAGATCGTCTTTTACGGACCTGGCTTGAGCGGCAAAACCACCAACCTGCAGGTTATCCATAGAAAGATCCCCATTGATTATCGAAGTGATATGGTTTCACTTGCCACCGAGACCGATAGAACGCTGTTCTTCGATTTTCTCCCGCTCGATTTGGGAAAAATCAAAGGTTTTTCGACAAAATTCCAGCTCTACACCGTTCCCGGCCAGGTGTATTACAACGCAACCCGCAAACTTGTTCTCCGCGGCGTGGACGGTGTTGTATTTGTCGTTGACAGCGCTCAAGATAAAATGCAGGAAAATCTTGAGAGTTTCCAGAACCTCCACGACAACCTGGCGGAATATGGGATCAAACAGGGAAGCATTCCGATAGTTGTTCAATACAACAAAAGGGACCTGCCGAACGCCATGCCTGTTGCGGCACTTGACAAATCAATCAATAAATTCGGTTATCCGTGGAACGAAGCGATTGCCAATCAGGGAAAAGGCGTCTTTGAGTCGCTTAAAATTATCGGCAAGATAGTCATTGACAATCTCAACAAAAAATATTCGAGACCTTCATTCGGTCAACCGCAGGAAGCCGCACCCAGGCCCATGCAGCAGCAGGCGGCGGCATCGACGCCAAGGCCCGCCGCAGCCGATCCCTTTTACGCGCCTCCGCCGCAGCGGCCGCAGCCCCAGCAGGCGAGACCGGTTGCTGCTCCGCCTCCACCGCCGCAGCGGCAGCAGCCGCAATATGCCGAGAATGCTTTCCCGGCACCGCCGCAACAGGCGCCACGGTTTCAGCAGCCACCGGTCCGTGCGCCGGCCGCTCCCCCACCGCAGCCTCGTCCTCAGCCAGTGCAGGATGAACAGTTCCGCAACGATTATTCCGATTACGGCGCCATCAACCTTGAACCCATGGGGCAACCGGCAGCGCCGTCGTTTGAACCGCCGCCCGCTAAGGCGGTGCAACAGCAATCGCCGCCGGCTGTTGACAAAACAGAACTCGACCTCGAAATTGAGAAATACCAGAGGGAAATCGAGGAAAAGCAGCGGCGCCTCCGTTCGCTGCAAAGTCCGCAGGCTCCCCAACAGGCCCAACAGCCGCAGCAGGGCGCGTTTCCCGCGCCGCAGCAGGGAAGCTACGACGTTTATGCCGCTCCGGCCACCGAAGAAATGCAATATCCTCCACAGCAGCAGGCGGACGTTCCCGAGGAACAGGCGGTGTCGGAGGAAGACCAGCCGATGTATTTCACGTCTGTCAACCCCGCCGACCGTCAGCGGAAGAAAATCAAGCGACCGGTGAACCCTAAAACAAAACCGCAGAACACGTTCCTTTCGAAATTTTTCAATAAAGAAAAACCCGAATGAGCGATGTAATTCTTTACAAGGAAGACATCGACCGGCTCAACACCATTCTGCAGTCTCTTGTAAGCGAGACAAAGCTACTTTCGGCGCTCCTGATCAACAAGGATACCCGCCTTCTCGCAAACCAGGGAACCCTCGCTATGTTCGATATGTCCGCGCTCGCGGCGCTTATCGTGGGCAGTTTTTCATCCACGCAGGCGATCGCGGGGCTTATTGGCGAACGCGAGTTCGGCACCATGACCCACACCGGGAAGTCAAAGAGCCTGCTCATTTCAACGGTCGACGACAATACGATCATCGCTACCGTGTTCGACCGTTCAACACCGCTCGCCGCGGTTTCGGCCTGCATCGAACGGCACACCGGCATGCTGCAACAGGCGCTCGCGGCCATCAACCGCAACATGGAAAACCTGTTTCAAGGGCCCGTTGCAATGCCATCTCTTTCCCAGGACGATGTGGAGCAGGGGTTCGATTCCTTTTTCGATCAGCAGCAGCCTGCTGGCCCTGCCGTGACCGCCGTCCCGGTTGCGGATCCACCTGCTCCCGAACCGGTGAAACCCCGCCTGCATGACAGCAGGCGCATCGTTCCGCCGCCGCCCGAGACCAAACATATCCAATACGCGGCAGTTCCCGAGCAGGCGCCCGCAGGAATTCCTGCAGAAAAAGCCGCCGAAGAGGTGCTTGTCGGCCAGGATCAGGGTAACGGTCTTTCACGAAATGCGGCCATGAAGAAAATTCCTCCGCCCAGCAACACCGAATATCTCTATTTCACCTCCATGAATTACCTTAAAAACAAGGCGAAGGAAGGCGCGGCCTTCCAGAAACATAAAAATGAAAAAGGCCTTTTTTCCCGTTTCTTCAACCGTTCCAAGTGAAATCGGCAAGATTTTTCCTTCCATCTCTTTATCCGTATCGAGCGTTTTTTTCTCCTGAATCCGTATGACTGCCGCAACCATTATTTTACTTGTTCTTCTTGCTCCCCTGCTCGCCGGGATCCTTGCCCTTGTGTTTTTCGGAGCAAAGAAAAAAAGAACGATGCCTGTCGGGCTTCTGCTGCATGCAATTTCCGAAAAAAGCGCACCGCATTGCTCCTACTATTCCCCAAAAAAATTTACCGCTCTGCTCGACAGGCTCGCCGGAAATGGTTTTATCCTTGTCACGCTGGGCGAAGCGCTGCGGCGTCCCGATCCTGACCGCCCCAAGGCCGCTGTCATGTGCTTTGATGACGGCTTTGAAAGTTTTTACCGTTTTGCCCTCCCTCAATTGCAAAATCGTAATTGGAAGGCGACGGTTTTTCCCGTCGCAGGTTTTCTCGGCAAGCCATCAACGTGGGACACGCTGCCCCCGCAGATTCATTTGACAAAAGAACAAGTAAAAGAAATTTTATCGCTGGGACATGAAATCGGCAGCCATACCATGACCCACCCCAACCTCACCCTGCTCAGCGACGCGGATCTATCCGCGGAACTGTCGCAATCCAAGAAAATCCTTGAAGACATAACAGGCAGGCCGGTCACCAGCCTTTCATTCCCTTTTGGACAGTGGAACCGGCGCGTCTGGAACAAGGCGCTCGAAGCCGGTTATACCGCTGCGACGTCGTACGCCGGCAGCGCAAAAAGGGGAAAAGGCATGTTTCCCCTGTGGGGAATCTACTCCTTTGACTCGGTGCAGGATGTCTGGGACCGGGCGATCGACCAGCCTGCAGTTTCAAATGCCGTGGCGCAAGGAATCGTGATGCCGCATTTCGCAAAGGGGACGCCGATGTGGAAATTCAGGAAGGGATATGGGTTGTTGCGGTAATGAAAGTTGACAAACCGATATCGATGATATACAGCCTTTCCAGAAACATCTATTTGTCAAACCATTAACTATTTTGGAATCCTTTGATCCTGAATAAAAAACTGATCCTGCTATCGCTTAAACACATACCCCTTTCCCTTCACAATCTCATGCATTTCCTTCAGCCTTTGCTGCACCATGTCGGCGCCCGCGGAGGGCTGCGACGCCAGGTAAACCTCCCCGTCCTTGAAAAAGTCTATTGTTTCCGTTGGCAGGTCGGGATACTTCGATACGTTGAACTGTGCCTGCGGGCAGTCCCATTCCTTGAGGCTATCGGCAACGAGTCTGTTGCGTAACGAGTCAACGAGAGACATGTCGATGGCGATCATGACCATCTGCGCATGTCCGGAAGCAAGTGCGGCCCTAATATTCGGGTAGATATGTTGCATGCGCTCTCCCGGTCCCACAAGGTCCCATTTCGCAAGCTGCACGTCGCGCCACCAGTCGATCCCGCGGCATTCGATCTTCATCTTCTGCGCGGCATGCGCGAGGTAGGCCATCTCCGGCGAACCGTCGAAGAATTCCTGTTTGTCGAAATGTTCGGGCCGTATCTGGACCAGGAGAAGGTCGGGCGTGCTTTTATGAAGTATCGAGTCGAGGTGGATCCAGCCGAAACGCGGGTTGCGCGCGTGCGCTGACCCGATGGTGGCGAGAACCGTGACGTCGATGTTTTTATTGTGGAAGCAGTAAACGATGGGAACGGCGTTTTCCCGCGGATCGCCGGGACTTTTCTGGGTCTGGCCGGTCGCGCACAGAATGCCGCAAAGTACCAACAACGAAGCTGAAATATTCGTGTTAATGGTGCACCCGCTTTTTTACAAAACGACACTCATCAGCATCGCGCGAATCATTGAACCGATATGCTTTTATTCCTCCCCGCACATTTCCACATTCACGGCAGTTGTTCCGCGGGAGGTTTCCATGATGTCAAAGGTTACCCGCTGACCCTCAAACAGCACCTTGAACCCGTCTCCCGCGATTCCGGAATGGGTCACCGGTATCTCCTTTCGATTATCAACGGAGACGATTATTCCCCGTCCCTGGCCCTCGTTGTACCATTTGACAATACCATTTTGCATGTATCAAGCCAAGACTTTTTTTATATTTTTTTGAAACGGGGGCTTCATAACACCCTTGTCGGATACGATCGCGGTGATGAGCTTGTTTGGGGTAACATCAAAGGCGGGATTAAAGACCATGGCGTTGCGTGGCGCGGTTTCCTTGCCGAACCCGCTGATTATTTCCTGGGCCGGACGTTCTTCAATGGGAATGGCATTGCCGTCGGCAAGCGAAAGGTCGAACGTTGACGAAGGCGCAGCGACGTAAAATGGAATATGGTGCGCTTTGGCAAGCAGCGCGACGCCGTAAGTACCAATTTTATTTGCCGTGTCGCCATTTGCCGCGATCCGGTCGGCACCGACGAGTACTGCTTCGACCAGTCCGCGCGCCATGACCGTCGCGGCCATGTCATCGCAGATGACGGTGACGGGAATGTCGGCTGCCATGAGTTCGAACGCGGTGATGCGCGATCCCTGCAGAAGCGGTCGCGTCTCGTCAGCATAAACGTGGATAAGTCTGCCCTTTTCCTGCGCCACATACACGGGCGCGAGGGCGGTGCCGTATTCGGCGGTCGCAAGACCTCCGGCATTGCAATGGGTAAGAACGGCTTTGCATGTCTTGATCAGATCGTACCCGTTCTTGCCGATCGCGAGGCACATCTGCCGGTCTTCTTCAAGGATTTTGAGAGCTTCGTCCAGAAGCGCTTTTTTCCTGGAGGAAATTGACAATCCGGAAGATCGGGCGGTCTCAACCATCCGTTTGATCGCCCACGCCAGATTGACCGCTGTCGGACGCGACGAAACCAGATAGTCCGCCTTTTTTTTCAATTCAGCGGTAAATTCTTTTTCTGAGGTGCTGTCCGGAATTCCCCGGATTCCAAGGTACAAACCGAATGCGGCAGCTACGCCGATAGCCGGCGCGCCCCTCACGCGGAGGGTTTTAACTGCGTCATACATTTCCTCAATGGTCTTTATATCTTTATAGATCAGGGTTGAAGGCAGCGCGGTCTGGTCAACGATGCGTGCGCAATTGTCAATCCATTCTATTGTCTTTAAACGTGCCATGAGATCCAGCCCGCCGGAAACGGCCCTTTACGTTAAAATCACAGGGGGCGATCAGAAATCGCCCCCAACGGATATCCTTTATTTACATTTTCAAAAACGTTATTCCTTGACTTCCTGCACCGTCTGTTTCGAAGCTTCGATGATCTTTCGCGCCACTTCGGTAGGCACGGGTTCGTAGTGAGAAAACGATTTTGAAAAATACCCGCGTCCCTGTGAAAGCGCCCGGAGCGCCTGCGAATAATTCTGCACTTCAGCCTCAGGCACCTTTGCCACGATGGTCTGGAATTTTCCCTCAGGTTCCATGCCGCCTATCTTGCCGCGGCGCGAAGAAAGGTCTCCCATGACGTCACCGGTGTAGTCGTCGGGCACGGTTATCCGCATGTCCGCGATGGGTTCCAAGAGTATCGGGCCCGCCTGTTCGAATGCCAGCTTGAAAACCTCACGGCCCGCGATCTGGAAAGCGATGTCCTTGGAGTCGACCGGATGCGTCTTGCCGTCGACGAGATATACGCGCGCGTCAACGATCGGGTATCCGGCAAGGATCCCCTCCTCTAGTTTGGCGTGTACGCCTTTGTCAACGCTCGGCCTGAATGACTGATCGATCACCCCGCCAACGATTTTGTCAACGAATTCATATCCGGAACCGCGCGGCAGCGGTTCGAGATCGATGGCGACCTTGGCATACTGGCCCGCGCCGCCCGACTGTTTCTTGTGGGTGTATTCGACATACTTAACGGTTTTCGTTATGGTTTCGCGGTATGATATTTTCGGCTGTTTTTTCTCGACCTCGACCTTGTACCTGTTCTTAAGGGCGCCGAGGATGATGTCGATATGAATGTCGCCCATGGCGGAAAGCACGGACTGCCGGATATCGGCATGGTATTTATAAATGAACGTGGGGTCTTCTTCTCGCAGCTTCGCGAATCCAAGGCCGATCTTGTCTTCGTCACCTTTGTTCTTCGAGGATATGGCGACGTTGACGAGCGGTTCTGAAAATTTGATGGAAGGGAACACGTAACCGACGCCCTTGTCGGCGAGCGTGTCGTTTGTGTGCGTATCTTTCATTTTAAGGAGCGCCCCGATATCGCCGAACCCTATTTCCGGTGTGTCAACACGTTCGTGCCCGCGCAGGAAGTATATGTTGCTCATGCGCTCCGAAGAGCTGCGGGTGAGGTTCTGAACGTCTTTTCCCGAGGTGAGCTTTCCGCTGAAAACGCGTATGCAGTTGAAATCGCCGATGTGTTCCTCGGAAATCGTCTTGAATACAAACGCGGACATCGGCTGGGGTTCGGAAACCTGGATCGTCTTTTTTTCCTGGCCGGCCACCACCTCGACTTCCTTGCGGGAAAGCGGCGACGGACAGAGGTTTACAATCATGGTGAGAAGCACGTCGGTGCCCATGTTGAGCGTCGCGCTGCCGCTGAGTACCGGGAACACCGCACCTTCCAGAAATCCCTTTGCGAGTCCCTGCTTGAGTTCATCGAGCGAGAGCTCGCCTTTTTCGAAATACTTGTTCATGAGCGTCTCGTCGGTCTCCGCAACCGACTCCATGAGCGCGGAGCGGAGGGTGTCCACTTCATCCGCCAATTCCTTCGGAATATCGATTTTTTTACCTACGCCGCTGCCTTCACGTGAATATTCGAACGCTTCTTTATTGACAAGGTCTACAACGCCCTTGAACGACGCGCCGCTTCCCATGGGAATGGCGAGCGGCGCCACGGCGGTGCCGTAGGTCTCCTTGAGGTTTGCGAGCGTTTTCTCGAAATCGACGTTGTCCTTGTCCATACCGTTGACAAAAAATAATTTCGGCATTTTGGCCTCTTCAACGAAGCGGGACATGAGCTCGGTTCCCACCTGCACGCCGTCAAGCGCGCTCACGAGCATCACTGCGGATTCAACCACCCTGAGGGCGGCTTTCGCATCGCCCTGGAGGTCGAGAAAGCCCGGCGTATCGAGGAAATTTATCTTGGCGTTGTTCCATTCGCAGAACCCGAGTTTCATGCTGATGGTCATTTTACGGTCTTTTTCGTCGGCCCGTGTATCGAAAATGCTGGTACCGTTGGCGACTTTATTGAGCTTGCTGGTTCCCTTTGACGTGTAGCAGGCAGCCTCGAGCAGCGATGTCTTTCCCACGCCGCCGTGGGAAAGCAAGCATACGTTCCTGATAGCATTTGCTTCATACTTCTTCATGCATCCTCCGAAAGAAAATTCCAATTGGTTGAAACCATTGTCTGGGAACAAAAAGAAACTGATCTGTTTCCAGGATGGATTGAAGACAAGTCTGTTAAATATAAAAGAGTTCTTTAATTTGAGGCAACAGAAATGCGGGCATATTAGGAAAAATGCAAAGGTGGTGTTCCGCTGAACCGTTGCAGACACCGGCCGCGCCGTTTGTAAAAATCCATTCCATATATTTATCCGAAGAAGATTTTTAAAACGATGTTCCTTAGGACCGAAAAAAAACTTCTATCAGAAAATTTGCCTCAAAACATCTTTTAACCCAATGCAAGTTAGATCACGAAAACTTTTTTTGCGATTGTTTTTACATCGTGTCGGAGGATAAAATCGCTTCGGGAAAAGGACAGGTGCTTACACGAATCATATCCCCCCAACACCAGTTTCACATTTCGAATAGACTCAGAATATGCCGTGAGTTCGGGGCACAGCTGCCTTCACAAGTGAATTATGACCAAATCCAGCCTGTGTCATTAATGCTTAATCTTATAGATTAAGCTATAACCGTTATTTATTAATTATCAATGAATTGACTTACATATTATGATTGACAAATCAATTTTCTAATCATTTAATTTGATTAATACTTGAATTCTTGATAATTTTAAAAATGGAGTCCATGAAAATATTCCCCTGGCTTAATTCGCCTACTTTGAACAAGATACGAATTACACACGTATCGGCTCATTTAAAAAGGTAACCGAAGGCTCAAAGTCGTCGTCTCACAAATGAGGTAACCAAGACTTGTTTGAAAATGGCTTTGAGTTTTCGTTCTATTGCATCTTTGAGAGAAAATGGATTCAGTTCTGTATGG